>JBEKCX010000208.1:0-5187 GCA_050014655.1 Occallatibacter sp.
AAACTCGTTGTAGGGATAGCCGGTAAGGAAGGTACCCTCGACGCCGGGAATGTGGCGCAGGCCGTGCGCCTGAATGTCGGCGTTCACGGTGTGCAGGCGGTGGTTGAGCTCGGTCCATTCGCTCGAGCCGATCTCGCTGTAAAGGGTTTTTGCAGCCGGCGTGGAGGCAGCCGGAACCGGCCCGAAGTCAGCCGGCGGAACAGCGGGCGCAACCGATTGCGCCAGAGCGCGGAGGGGAAGGGAATTGCTGCCGAGAAGCGAGGCGGAGCCGATAAGAAGCTGACGCCGTGTGATGGTCATGGATGCATCCTCCATTTTCGATGGTGGGCGCAAACGTGCTGCCGCTCCGGGTCAGGACAGCATACCAGCCGCCCCCGCGTGGAGTCACCTGCCTGCGAAGATTACGAAGCTCGGTTTGCTCCTATTGCTGCGCGGGCGACAGGCGAATGGTGGCGCGGGCGCCGGGGCCGTCGTCGCGATTGACGAGGCGAATCTCGCCGCCGTGGGCGCGGGCGATCTGCTGGGCCAGGGCCAGACCTACGCCGCTCCCCGCGGGTTTGGTGGTATAGAAGGGGACGAAGAGGTTCTCGGCGTTGGCGATGCCCATGCCGCGGTCTTCGATGGCGACCAGAGCGGCGGCGCCGGCCAGCCGCCAGCTTACACGCACCGGCTGAGCGCCGTTGGCCAGCGAGGCGTCCACGGCGTTGGCCAGCAGGTTGATGAACATCTGCTCCAACTGATCCGGGTCGGCGTTGAGCACGACAGACGGTCCGGATTCAAGCTGGACAGCCAGGCGCTGTTCCAGGTGCACCACCCGCTCCAGCAGCGGGCCCAGCGGGACCGGCCTGAGCCGAGGCGCGGGCAACTGGGCAAGCTGGCGGTAGGATTCGACGAAACGGTGCAAGGAGTCGGCGCGGCTCTGGACAACGCCCAGGCCGCGGCGAAAGTCGCGCAACGCCGCTTCGTCGCCGCTCATCTGGTCCATCCGCGCCAGCAGGCTGCCGGCGATGGACTTGATGGGGGCCAGCGAGTTGGAAAGCTCGTGGCCAAGAACCCGGATCAGCCGCTTCCAGGCCGTCTGTTCCTCTTCCTGAAGGGGAACGCTTACGTCGGCCAGAAGGAGCAAAGTGTGGGGCGCGCCGTCCTGGCGGAAGGCGGCTTTGCGCAGCAGCCAGCGCGTCGATTTGGCGCCGAAGGAGTGAACGGTCTGGTCGGGCGCGGCCAGCAGCTCTTCCAGACCGAGTTCGCGCGCGCCGCGGCCGAAGCAGCGGGCATGGGGAAGGCCGAGCAGCTTGACGCCGGCGCTGTTGACCAACTGAAGCAGGTTCTCGCGGTCGAAGGCGAACAGCGGCGTGGTCAGGACTTCGAGCATGCGGGCCAGCAGCGCGGTGGCCTCGAGCGAACGCACGCGCTGCTTCTGGAGCAGATCGGCGAGGGCGTTGATCTCGGCGGCCAGTTCACCGAGCGCATCCTGCGAACCGGCTCCGCGGGCGCGGAAGGAGTAATCGCCCTCGCGCAGGGAGGCGACGACGTTGGAGAGGGTCTGCAGGGGGCGAATCATGCCTTCGATGAATGCGGCGCTCACCAGCAGGAGGTAAAGCAGCAGGCAACCGGCGAGCAGAAGAGCGGGTGCAAGGGAGATCGACTGCTGGTAGAGAACGACGGCGCCCAGGATCAGCGCGGGCAGCGCCAGGAGCAGACAATAAACCCGCGCCCGGCGGACCACCGAGCGGCGGCTTCCGCGGGCAAGCTTCTCAGAGGCCATATTTCTCGATGCGGCGATAGAGCGCGGCGCGGCTGAGCCCGAGGGACTCGGCTGCTTGCGTGATATTGCCGTCGCAGCGGCGCATCACCTTGCGAATCAGCAGGGCTTCAACCTCGTCGATGCTCATGTTCTCAAAGGACTGGGCGGTGGGCTTGGCGGAGGCGATGGCCAGATTGGCCGGCTCGACCTCATCGCCGCGGCAGAGCAGGACGGCGCGCTCGACGGCGTGCTCCAGCTCGCGCACGTTGCCCGGCCAGGCATACTGCATCAGTTGCTGCATGGCGGCCGGCGAGAAGCCGGCTATCTGCTTGCGATAGCGGGAGCGATTGCGGCCCAGAAAGTGCTGGGCCAGCAGGGGAATATCCTCGCGCCGGTCGCGCAGGGCGGGAAGGTGAATCTCGACGGTGTTGATGCGGAAGAGCAAATCCTCGCGAAAGTTGCCGGCCTTGGCCTCTTCCTGCAGATCGGCGTTGGTGGCGGAGAGGATGCGCACATCGACGCGCCGGGTTTGCGAGGAGCCTACGCGCTCCAGTTCGCCGGTTTCAAGCACGCGCAGCAGCTTGGCCTGCTGGCGCAGGGGAACGTTGGCGATCTCGTCGAGAAAGAGGGTGCCCCCGCTGGCCAGCTCGAAGCGGCCGACGCGATCAGTGCGGGCGTCGGTGAATGCGCCCTTGACGTGGCCGAAGATCTCGCTTTCAAAGGTGCCTTCCGGCAGGCCGCCGGCATTCACCGCGACCAGAGCCATGCGCGCGCGGGGCGAGGCGGCGTGGAGCAGCTTGGCGACGATCTCCTTGCCGGTGCCGTGCTCTCCGGTGATGAGCACGTTGGCGTCGGAGGGGCCGATCTGCGCGATCAGGTCGAGCACCGGCTGCATGGCGGGCGCGGCGGCCACAAACTCCGGTGTGCCTTCGGCGCGGAGGAGGCGATTCTCGAGTTCCAACTGGCGAGCGCGGCGCAGGGCCTGGCGCAGCTCGGCGTGGACGCGGATGAGCGAGAGCAGGCGCTCGTTCTCCCAAGGCTTCTGGATGAAGTCGCGCGCGCCGCGCTTGATGGACTCGACGGCCAGGTCGATGTTTCCCCAGCCGGTCATGACAATGACCGGCAGGCGCGAATCGAACTCCTGGATGCGAGCCAGCAGATCGAGGCCCTCCTTGCCGGAGGTGGTGTCGCGCGTGTAGTTGAGGTCGATGAGCACCACATCGTAGTCTGCTTCGCCCAGCGCCTCGAGCAGCAACTGGGGCGAGCGCACGCAGTCCGCGCGGATCCCCCGCGGCCCCAGCAGCAACTCGACGGCTTCGAGGATGTGCGGCTGATCGTCGGCAACCAGGACCCGGATTGGCTCTTGTTTACTGGAGATGGCTCGCCTCCACTGCGCCGGCCCTGGCGTCGGCGATCGAGATGCCGTAGGTCTCAAGAATCGAGCCGGTAGCGCGCCGCACCTCGATGCGCGCCTTTTCGTAAGCGGTTTCGGCGGTCACCAGAGCCGACTCGGCCAGGGCCAGGTCGTGCTCGGCGGCCAGCGTCTGCTGATTCGATCCCGCGCCCAGCTTCTGTTCCTTCTGCATAATATCCAATGTCCTGGCGGCTAGGTCGCGGGCCTTGCGCGCGGCATCCACGCGGCTGACGCCTTGCTCGAGCGCGTAGCTGGCGTTGCGCACCTCGATGCGAATGCGCTTCTTCAACTCTTCAAGGTACACCTGCGACTGGCGGTATTCGAGTTCGGTGCGATACTGATCGGCTTTGGCGATGCGGTTGCGCAAGGGCACGCTCAACTGAAAGCCCACCTGGTACTCGGGCGAGGAGTAGTTCAGCGCATTCTCCAGCGCCCCGCCGTAGCCGCCAGGGACTTTGGTTCCGGTTCCGTTCAGCGGATTCGGCGTGCCGCCGTAGCCCGTGCCCACGTAATAACCGTACGCCGAAAGCGAGGGCAACAGCGCGTTGCGCGCGGACTGGCGGCTGAGTTCGCTGTTCTGGAGAAACAGGCTCGACTCCAGCAGATCGGTGCGATTCTTAAGCGCATCGGCAATCATGTCCTGCACCGGCTCAGTGAAAGGCTCAATCTGGCTGGCGATATGGTCGGTTGGCACCACCGGCATCTCCTCGAGAACAGGATCGTCGAGCGAGCGGGTGATGGCGTTCTTCATGTAAAGCTCTTGCAGCTCGAGATTGGTGCGGGAGACGGTCAGATCCTGCTCGCGGTTTGCCAACTCGCCCTCTGCCTTCAGCACGTCCATCTCCGGAATCGCCTGCAGCTCAAGCTGCTTGCGGCTGGTCTCCAGGGTCTTGCGGGCAAACTCCACCGAGCGCTCGCCTACCTGCTCCGTATCATAGGCGCTGACCAGGTCCCAGTAGAGGTTGCAAATCTGGGTCACGGTGGAGATGACCTGGGCGCGGAAGGCGATGTCGGAGACCTTCTGGTTGGTGCGGGCGATGCGCAGGAAGCGCAGGTTCGGCCCCAGGCCGCGGCCGGCCAGCAGTTGCTGCTGCATGCCGACCTGGACAGTGGAATTCAACTGCGGATTCAGGAGGTTGTTGGGGCTGTTGGTGGTTTCGCGGTAGTTGTCCCATGCCACCTGGAGGCTGGCTCCGATGGGAAAGGCCTGCGAGTAGGTCACGTTGCCCTGGATGGTGTTCTGGTGGACGACCGGCACGCCATAAAGAACCTGGTTGGGCACCAACTGCGAGGTGTGATCCACATAGGCTTGTGCGGCGATGTATGGATCGAAGGAGGAGACGTTGGTGCCCGTGCCCAGAGTGGATTGCACCAGGCCGCCGGCGCCCGCTCCAGCGCCGCCCGCGCCGCCGGAGGTGCCGCCGGCGCCCGCGCCCGCGCCGCCGCCAAATGCCGCGCCCGCGCCGCCGGGCGTGCCCGACACGACGCCGGTATTGACGCCGCGCACCGAGCCGCCGGCCTGCGTGCGCTGGATGTCCATCTGCGCGATGGGCAGGTTGTAGCGCGCGATGACCATATCCAGGTTATCTTCGAGAGCCAGATCGATGGCGTCGCGCAGCGAGAGGTAGATCTTGCCGTCGCGCACCAGGGAGTCGAGGCGCGGCGAGTTGCCCATGCTGGGCGGGGGCACGATCCTGCCGCGGTAAGCGTTAATGGGGTTGCGGGAGGGCCGCAGCAACTGGTCGAAGGGAATCTGACCGACGGGCGTCCGGGCCGCTCCGGCTGCCGGTGCGGGCGTCTGCACCGAGGCCGCCGGAACTCCGGATTCGATGGCCAGGGCCAGGTTGGCCTGCAACAGGAGAATCGCGGCGGCGGCGCGCATGAATCCGGCTAGGTCTGTCTGTGGATGGCTCACTTGGTTGCGGCCTCCGTCACCGCCGGTGGCAGAAGCTCATCGCGCGTGAGCCAGCCATCGCGCAGCTCGACGATGCGCCTGCCGTAGCGCGCGTTCTGCTCAGAGTGCGTCACC
>JBEKCX010000209.1:0-5181 GCA_050014655.1 Occallatibacter sp.
TGCGCCGCTGCCACGCGCGCCAAACCCGCCGCCAGAACCAGTCCCGCAATCCATCCCCAAAGCATGCCCGCGCCCAGCCGCAACCTCATCGTCATTCCCTCCGGAGTTCAAACAGCGAATGTTACCACAGCGGAGCCCATTCCGCCTCTAGCCAATTCAGTCGAGGGGCCTCGGCATCTCATTTCCGGCAGCGAATCAAGGGTGCGGACCCTGAAACGGAGCGCGGACGCCGCAGCCCTCCGATCGGCCCGGCAAACCGTGCCCAAGCGTCAGCGCCCGCTGCCCAAACCCCATTGCACGCGCAGCCCGGTCCGGATCGTAATGGGCAGGCTGGGAAATCCGATGGGAGCAATATGCCGGTCGTTCAACAGGTTCTCCGCCTGTGCGTAGATCGCCAGCCAGGAGAGCAAACTGTAGCTTCCGCCAAGGTCCAGCTTGGCGTAGCCGTGGTCCAGATTTCGGTTGGGCAGCAGCAGCGAGTTCCCTTGCTGAAGGTCCGCGTAGCCCAGAAACGTGGAGTCGTCGCTGCGGCTGGAGAAGGCCGAAGTGAAGACGCCCGTGATTCGCCGGGTCGCATAACTTGCCGTGAAGAATCCCGTATGCGGCGGACGCCGGAAGGGGCGCGCGCCGGTAAGCGGCGAGTAGATGCCCACCGGGATTCCGTCAAAGGAGGGCGCGTAGCCCCCCAATAGCGCCTGATTGTCGCTGGAGAAAGATCGCTGCACCACGGAATCGAGATAGGTGTAACCGCCGCGAAGAAAGATGTTCTTGCCAATTCCGCTCTCGACCGTGCTCTCAATCCCCTGGGCGCGGAAGGCGAGCGAGTTAAGGTCCAGGGAGTAGGCGTCGCTGTTCTGGAGGAATGCTTCGAGGATGCTTTGCTGTTGGGGGGTAAGACCGGGCAGCAAGGCGGGCACCAATCCCGCGCCGACCGATTCGATCTCGCGGCCAAACTCGTTGTGGAAATAGCTGGCGCGGAAGACGATCCGCTCGCCCCAGAAGGCCTGTTCGCCGCCGCCCTCCCAGGTGCGCGCGGCAGGCGCTTCAATGGGGGAGATATGCAACTGCTGGATGGTTGCCTGACCGCCGTTCTGCTCCAGAAAGTCGTAAAGCGAGCCAAACTCATCGGTCAGTTTGGGTTCGCGCACGCCTTTCGAGAAGCTGAAGTTCAGCTTGGTTCCGCTGAATACGCCCGGCCGGGGACGCAGTGCATAGAAGCCCGCGCCGGCATGGGGAGAAAAGCTGTTGCCGATCTGTTGCAGGTGCTCCTCGTCTGCGCCATGCGTGTAAAACAGCCGCTCCTTGAAGTCGCCGTGAACGCCAAAAAGGAAGTCGTAGTTGGTGCGATCGATGGCCTCGTCTATGAAGTATGCGGGTTCCCGCTCGGCGGCTCGCTCGTCCTCGTAGTGAAAGCCGCCCACCAGCATAAGATGCGGCGTCAGATGAAGGTCGCCCTGGTAAAGAAACCGGTCGCGGTTCGAGATCAGGTCCAGCCGGTTCGGATAGACGCTGTAGTTGGCCACGCTGTAGTCCAGAAGCGCCGGCCCGGTGACGCTGTATCCGTTGGCGCCCTGGATAATGACCGGCAGGCCGTAGAAATTGCCGGCGTTGGATGAGCCGGGAGCGAGGTCGCAACTGCCGGTGGGGACGCAGATGCCGGCCGGATACCACTGCTGCGATTGCTCACGCTTGCGCGTCAGCCCAAACTGGAAGCGATTGTGGAAGCCGGGCGTGGTCTGGTTGTCCACCGATCCCGCGCCGTACAGATCCTGATCGCCCTGCTTGCGATCGTCGCTGATGTGGTAGAAATCCCAGGCGTTGGGTACCCCGGTAGCATCCACGCCGTAATGCAGCGTGGCGCGAATCTGCGTGCTCCCGCTGGGCTGCCAGCCGATGTTAGCCGCCGTGGTAGCCACATGATACTCGTCGTTGGGCAAATCGTTGGCGGTTTGCAGCCAACTGAACGCGCCCAGGTAATCCAGCTTGTTATGAGCGCCCGCAACTTCCATCTGCTCGCGCGAAGTGTTCAGGTTGCCCGCATCGCCCTCAAACAGCAGCGACGGAAAACTCGTAGTGCCGTGCGGAGTGGTCAGGCTGATAACTCCGCTGGCCGCATCGGCGCCGTACAGGCTCGAATCGGGTCCGCGATAAACTTCGGCGCTCTCGACGGCGGTGGTCGAGAGCGGCCCAAAGTCGAATTGTCCGCCCATATCGCCCACGCTGACCCCATCCAGCAGAACCTTGTTGGCATCCGAATCGCCTCCGCGGACAAATAGCGAACTCTGCGCCCCAAGCTGGCCGGCCTGCACCACGAACGTGCCGGGCATCATCCGCAGCGCGCTCACCAGGTCGTCCCGCAGAGCTAGATCCAGCGGCCCCAGCACACTGGTGGCGGCGCTCGTCTGCGGCTGCGGCGTCGGCGTTCCAGTCGCGGTCACCACGATCGACTCGCGCGCCCACTCCGGCTCAAGCACCACATTGCGCTCGATGTTATCCAGCCGCCCGGCGTAGAAGCCCGGCGTCTCCAACTGCCGGAAGTTCTTGGCCGAGACCACCAGGAAGAACCGCCCCTCGATCCCGGTGAGAATCTCAAAGCTGCCGTCGGCCGTGGAAACGGCGGTGGCGACCACTTTTCCGTTGCTGAGCAGATTCACATTCGCGCCGGTAACCCTGGCGCCCGTGGCGTCGGTCACAACGCCGCGGATGGACGCGGCCGGGCACAGCGCGGCGAACGCGGCTAAGAGCATGGCAGTGAAGGCGATGGGAATAGCGCGGCGCAGGCGAGCGCGCAAAGCTGCGGAAACAGGCATGATAAGCTCCTTCGTTCCCCTCGGAACGCAAGCGGGGTTGAGCGCCGAGGACCGGTCTCCTGACTTGCGCCTAATCCAGCCACCTTCCCAGAAACGGGCCTGAAAGGCCTCGCCTCCAGTGGTTTCCCTCACGGTCTTCCGCGCGCGGCGGAACAACCCTGGCTGAAATCCTGCCTCCGATCACCCAATACGACGGGCGCCGGGGCAGGGGCGCTCACAGTTGCGGGGCAGTGGCGGAGTTTCACCGCCTTCCCGAGCATCCTGGCGATTGCCGTGGTGAACTGCGCTGCCCCACGAAAGAGCAGCCGTGATGCCATGGAACCGATTTCCATGACATCGACATTTATAGCCGCCTGGAGATGCTAAGTCAAAGCCGTCGCGGTGGAAAAACTTGCCGTTGAAGCCGCCAAAGCCGTCGCGCGAACCGGGCTGCCCCTCAAGGAAAATGAGCCGAACGGGCAATAGAAGTAGTGGTGACCCCGGGAAGACTCGAACTTCCGACACGCAGTTTAGGAAACTGCTGCTCTATCCACCTGAGCTACGGGGCCACGCTTGATAAGTCTTTTATATTAAACTTATTAGACCGACTTCTTGCCTTCTCGTCCAAACTTACGTTTGCGCCAGTGACCGATTTAGTGACCAGTTCATCTTCGCCATTGGCCGTTACGGAACCTCTTCTTGGTCCCCGATTTCCCGTCTTTGCCGGCACGAGCCGGTCCACCGCCGCCCGGTTATGCTGCGGCGCGAGGTGGGCATAACGCATGGTCATCTGAATGCTGCTGTGTCCCATCAGTTCGGCAACCGTGCGGAGGTCAACCCCCGCCATAACCAGCCTACTGGCAAAGGTATGCCGGTTGCAATGCCAGCAGTGATCCGCAACATCGCCTTCCGTAAGCGCCTCGTCAAACCAGCGGCGGTAATTGTGCTGCAGGTCTCTTCCGGCGTCCCAGAAGACGTATGCCGCGTCCTGCTAAGCCAGTTACCGCTCCTGAAGTGCCTGCAATGCGATGGCGTTGAGCGGGATGTGTCGGGCCTTGCCCGTCTTCGTCTTGGGCAACGAGATCATGCGGCGCTCGAAAGACACCTCTCGCCATTTCAACTGGAAATGTTCGCTCGCCCGCATTCCGGTGTGGATTGACGTAAGGAATGCCGGGACGTGTTGGGGCCAATTCTTGCGAAGGGCGGTCAACAGCTTGGCCTCTTCCGCCGCGCTCAGAAATCGGATTCGCTCGTTGTGTTCGGGCTTGACCTTGACCAGCGTGGCCGGATTGGCCGTGAGCACATGATTCTCGACCGCCTTGCGAAAGAACAGAGAAAAGGCGTCTCGGTAGCGGTTCCGCGTCGCTGGGGTCCATTCCCGCTCATCGTTCTGCTTAAGGAGCCATTCCTGAATATCCTGTCCCGTAATCCCTTCGGCTGGTAGGTCGTTGAAATGCTCGCCGATGATCTGAAGTTTGATCACGAACTGATGGTGATGCCGGGGTGTGTGGCTCTCTTCGGAATACAGCTTAGCTTTTTCGGCCAGTTCCGCGAAGGTGACGGTGCGGTCTCGCAGGGACTCCGGGAGCTTCTTGCGCAGCAGTTTTTCCTGCTTGCGCTTCGCTAGCAGGGTGATCGCATCGCTCCGGCGTCCACACTTCTTCCAGCGCCGCTTTCCTTGGGAATTGGTCTAGCGTATCCACCACAGTCCGAACCCAGGTATTCTTTCGACCACCCCGTTGTTTGCTGTGCGCCTATACGACAGTTGTACACGCAGTTCTAAGAGACACTATAAACTGTTGCCAACAAGTACTCACCCAGTAGGCCCGCAAACCGAAGATTCCGCCCACGGCGTACGCCGTACTGCCACCCGCAATTTGCTCCGCATTAGGCCGCTGAGGCGTCATTATGACAATCGGCAGCTGACGATCCTTTCGCACAAAGTGATCCACTCTCGATTTTTCTTGCGATCTAGCAATACTCATCCGCCGCTGGCCGGCAGAATTCTGGGTTGCGGAAAAGCGGTTCCACCCTCACTGTGCTATGGTGCCAGGGACGCGGCAACCATATCGGTCACCTCAGGAGTTCCCGCACTACATCACAATGTCTCCAGACCTCCATTCATGGAGCCGTTTCGTAAGCCGCTCAATTGTTGTGAGTAGAAGCTCCAAAGCCACAGTAGGTTCCATGCGATCGTCGTACAGGGCGTCCTCAAGAAAGCTCTCTCCTCTCGATACCAAAAGGATTCTGGCTTCAGGCCACCGCCGGCGAATCAATCGGCAGGCCGCCTCAAGCTCGAACGAGGAAAGTGTGTTGTGGAGAATCGCCACCTGGATGGATTCCTGCGTCGGCATTCCCCACAACCGTTTGTAATCCGTTGCAATGGTGAGAC
>JBEKCX010000210.1:0-5175 GCA_050014655.1 Occallatibacter sp.
CCTTCTGAGACCAGGCATTCCTATAAAGCGCGGCGGCCTCGGCCGCCGCGCTTTGTTCGCTGGGAAGTCAACTTCAACGACTTGGGAGTAAGATGTTCTCAAAGGGGGCGCCATGGCAGCCGCGACAGCTTTTGTACCGGTGGAAGAGTACCTGCGCAGCTCCTTCGAACCCGACGCCGAATACGTCGATGGCCAGATCGAGGAGCGAGCCGTGGGAGAAAACGATCACTCTGCTTGGCAAGGAGCGATTTACTTCTGGTTTCAGCAGCAGGCAAAGTCGGGCCAGATTCGCGTTCGCACCGAACTCAGGGTGCAGGTTGCACCCACTTGCTTCCTGGTCCCCGATGTGACCCTTCTCGACCGCAACCTTCCCATCGAGCAGATCGTCACTCATCCGCCGGTCGCCGTCTTCGAGGTTCTTTCTCCGGCCGATACTCTCAAGCGGATCATGGCGAAATGCGGGCGGTATGAGCGGATGGGCGTCGGGACCATTCTGGTCATTGATCCGGATGGACCGAAGTACCAGTATGTTTCGGGCCGGCTTGAGCCCCTGCAGGTCCGCTCATTCGATATTCCCGGCAGCTCCTGCCGCTTTGATCTGGACGAGATCGAAAAGCTGCTCGACTGAAGCGAGTCTCCGGCGCTCCGCGCGCAGAACCCGCCCCGGAAAGAATCCACGCCCGCGTTATTCGTACGCCAGCGCGTCGATGGGGTCCTTGCGCGCCGCCATCCAGGCCGGATAGAGCGCCCCGCAGATGGAACTCACCAGGGCGATCGCGGCGCCCCTGATAATCCACGCCGTGGTCAGCTCGAAGCTGAAGGCCGGAAACCGCAGGTTGAGCAGCGCCCGCACGCCGTAGGTAGCAGCGATGCCCAGCAGCAGGCCGGCCACGGCCAGCAGCGCAGTCTCGCGCAGCACCACGCCCACGATGGTCAGCTTGGAGGCGCCCATGGACTTCAAAATCCCGATCTCCCGCGTGCGCTCCAGCACCGCCGTATACATCGTCTGGAAGATCACCAGAATGCCCACGATGACGGCAATCGTGATTACCACGTTCAGCGCCAGGTCGAAGCCGGGGAACTTCGACGGCGTGTAGAGCGAGATCACGTCGGCCATGGATTGCACGTTGTAGTCTTCAAGCCCGCGCGTCGTGGCGATCTCCTGCCGGATAGCCTCCTCATTGGCCGGATTGTCGCTCTTCAGGTAGATGACCGAGGCCTTGCCGTCGTTGCCGGTCAGCGCGCCCATGGTCTCAATGGGCATCAGCCTACGCCCGCCCTTGCCGCTCTCCACGATGCCGCAAATGCGGAACGGGTGGTTGAGAATCTCGATGGTCTCGCCCACGTGGTGACCCTTGCCGGTGCGCACAAAAACATCGTCGACGATCACGTCGTACGGCCCCTGAAACGGCCCGCCTGCGACCCACGTGAACGGCTTCAGCGCGTTGTAGCTGGGGTAATCGATGCCATAGAGAATCTCCACCGATCCGGTCATCGAGAATTTGGAGATCACCGGCGCGGCCACGGCCACGTGGGGCAGGCGGCCAAGAAAGTTAGCCAGCTTGGCCGGCATTGGAGCGCCGCTCATTCCATTCAGGAAGCTGGTGTTGGAAGGGCTTACCACCAGGTCGGCGCCGATGCCGTTGGTGCGCTGCTTCTGGTCGTCCAGCATGCCCATGAAGATGGCCACGATGGACAGGATCATGACCACCTCAATGGCCACCGCGAGTACGCTGATGATGGAGCGGACCGGCCGCTGCAACAGGTTGGCAAAGATGAGCTTGTTCATGGTCGAGCCTGGCTCCCGGCAGCCGCGCAGCCGAAGCGCCGCGCAACTCCCTGATCTTCAGGGTAACAGCCTGGGCTGGCGGAGCGGCGGCAAACTCGGCTCCCAGCCGGCTGACGCGGGGCCGGAGGGGATCGCGAAACCGCCGCCGGCTGCCAGCCCGAAGAGTATATAGTTAATTAATAGTTCCCAGTTCGGTTCATTCGTGCCATACTGATGAAAATAAAGGGAAAAAGCGGTGAATCCCTTTGACGGGAACCGCATCCGGGATTATTGTAAGTGAGGAAGAGCTGCGGAGTAGTTTCCCGCCTTTCGGTTGCCAATGAGGAGCTTTGGAGAAGACCTGCGCAGCGAGCGGCTCTCCCGCGGCGTTGCGCTGGAAGAGATTACGGCGCTCACCAAAATCAGCCAGCGCCACCTGATCGCGCTGGAGCAGGAGAAGTTCCGCCTCCTTCCCGGCGGCATCCTCAGCAAGGGCATTGTGCGCGGTTACACAGAAGCCCTGGGCCTTGACCAGCATCTTTGGACGGAGCGCTTCCTCAAGGCCTATCACGCCTCCGGCGAGGTGCTCGACGACGACCACGACTGGGCCGCCTTCGCCTCCAACGTGGGTAAGGCGCGCATGCAGCACCACGACGACGCTGAGTTCCGTCTGCGCTGGGCCGGAGCCATCCTGCTGCTCGCCGCAGTCGCCGTCGCGGCCTTTCTCACGGTGCGCTATTACGGCCTTCGCGCCGGCTGGTGGACCACCCTGCTGCCCACGGAGCAGGCCCGCGCCGCGGCCCACGCTGTATTCTCCTCAGCCCACTCCCTGTTTGCCCGCGTGCTCTCCTGGTTCCACCACTGAGCCAGCCTTCCGCCGGGGTCCCTCTCAGACCTCGGCGTTTGCCCACATTGGCGCTTTCTCCATCAAGTTTGCAACCCGCCGAAGCCGGGGTTGCTGTTCACCGGTCCCATAGTGCCGTTCGACGGCCAGCAATCCCCGTTCGCTGCTTGCCTTTGCTCCCAGCCGCCCGGCGCAATTACCATAGAGCAACGCATCCCAGGGCGCACGCCTGACGGTGCTGGCGTGTGCTGTGCGAGAATGGGTCCGATGCGGGAGAGTCCTTTTGCTCTTCGCGCCGGTGATCCAGTATTTACCGGTCCTCGCGGCAGGCCGCCCAAATTGAATTCCCTGCAATGGGAGGAGAGTCTTACATTGAGCGACCGTTTCCTGTTTACCTCTGAGTCAGTCACCGAAGGCCACCCGGACAAGATTGCCGACCAGGTCTCCGACGCCATTCTCGACGCCTGCCTGGAGCAGGACCCATACAGCCGCGTCGCTGCCGAAACCCTGACGGCCACCGGCCTGGTGGTCATCGCCGGCGAGATCACCACCAAGGCCTACGTCGATTTCCAGAGCCTGGTGCGCGGCGTCGTTGCCTCCATCGGCTACGACAACGCCCTCTACGGCTTCGACTCCAACACCTGCGCCGTCATCTCCAGCATCAACAAGCAGTCCGGCGACATTGCCCAGGGCGTTGACACCGGCGGCGCCGGCGACCAGGGCATGATGTTCGGCTACGCCTCCAACGAAACTCCCGAGCTGATGCCCGCCCCCATCTCGCTGGCCCACAAGCTCTGCCGCCAGTTAACCGCGGTGCGCAAAACCGGCAAGCTGCCCTACCTGCGCCCCGACGGCAAGAGCCAGGTCACGGTCGAGTACGACGAAGCCGGCAAGCCCGCGCGCATCGACGCCGTGGTCATCAGCACCCAGCACTCCGAGAGCGTCGACAACGAGCAACTCCATGCCGACATCCTCAAGTACGTCATCCAGGCCGTGCTGCCCGCCGCCTGGCTCGACGAGCACACCAAGTACCACATCAACCCCACCGGCCGCTTCGTGATCGGCGGGCCCATGGGCGATACCGGCCTCACCGGACGCAAGATCATCGTGGACAGTTACGGCGGCATGGGCCGGCACGGCGGCGGCGCATTCAGCGGCAAGGACCCCACCAAGGTGGACCGCTCGGCAGCCTACATGGCCCGCTACATCGCCAAGAACATCGTGGCCGCCGGCCTGGCCGAGCGCGTCGAGGTCCAGCTTGCCTACGCCATCGGCGTGGCTGAGCCGGTTAGTGTGCTCATCGATACCTTCGGTACCGGCAAGATCAGTGCCGCCAAGCTCACCGAACTGGTTCGCAAGAACTTCGCGCTCACGCCCAAGGGCATCATCGCCGGCCTCAACTTGCGCCGGCCCATCTACCAGAAGACCGCGGCCTATGGCCACTTCGGCCGCACCGAGCCGGAGTTCACCTGGGAGGCCACCGACAAGGCCGCAACCCTGGCCGAGCAGGCCGGCGTTGCCGCTGCGGCCAAGTAGCCAGCCCGCAGCGCGCACGCACCACCGTGGGACCCTTCGTGCGAATCGCCGCGAGGGGTTCCATTTTGCTTTCAGGGACTTTCGTTGAGTCCAAATACCCCCCCGCCTTGCAAAAGGGCACGGCTTTAGCCGGGCCGCAAACGGCCCACAGAATGACTGGGCTTTAGCCCTTGAGGAAATGCGAACCTTGCCGGGAGGACTTGATCAGAGCTTCCTTAGTGTGTTCGCCGGCAAGCTCGGCATTTGCGATGAACGGAGGTACGCAATGCTCAAGTCCATTCCAACTCTTGCGGCGGCTCTGTTGCCGTTGCTCTTCATCCTGCCAGCCACTCCGCAAACGTCCAACGGCGCCGGTGAGCAGAATTCGGATGTACTGCACGCTCAGTATGACCAGGCCATGCAGGCCAGGGACTGGCCTCGCGCCGTCGCTGCCGCGCAGCAACTCGCAGGGTTAAAAGCAACGTCTTCGAATCTGAAGTTGCTGGCGAATGCGCAGCTATATTCCGGCTCGGTGGACGATGCCCTGGCGACCTACAGTCGCGCCCAGGCCGCGGCGCAGCAGGAAAAGCCCGCGAACGATCAAGCAATGGGCGACTGGAAAGACGGCTTGGCGCAGATATACATTGGCAAGGGTAATGCGCTGCTCAAACTCCATCGCACCGCGGAGGCGATCGAGTTGTATAACCAAGCCGCCGAGTTCGCGGCCAACGCCGGGCAGGCTTACTTCAATGTTTGCGCCGTGCTATATAACAACGGCGACACGCATGGATCGGCGGCGGCCTGCCGCAAGTGCGTGCAGGCGGACCCCACCAGAGCCAATGCATGGTTCATCCTGGGGTCGGATCTGTTTGCCGATTCGCCTATTGACAAAGGCAAGGTCATTGCTTCGCCCGAGACCCGAGAGGCGCTTGAAAAGTATCTTGCTCTTGCCCCTGACGGCCCTCACGCCGCCGACGTGAAAGCCATGCTGGATATGATAGCGAAGTAGGAAGATACCGCATGCGTTAGCTGGGTGGGCGGATTCAGG
>JBEKCX010000211.1:0-5153 GCA_050014655.1 Occallatibacter sp.
GCCGGGAAGGCATTCTGATTGCCCGGGAGATGGTGGAGGCGGTGCGCCAGTTGGTGCAGGGCGTGCAGATCGCCACGCCCTTCGGCCGCTACACGGTGGCCGCCGAGGTGATTGCCGGCGTGCTGCCGCCGAGCCCGACGCCCTCCACGGAGTAAACGCCATGCCGTCGTTTGAAGAATCGCTCAAGAAGCTGGAAACCATCGTCGATCAACTGGAGAAGGGCGACCTGGCGCTCGAGGAGTCGCTCAAGCTCTTCGAGGAGGGGGTTGGGCTGTCGGCCGCCTGCAAGCAGGAGCTGGACGCCGCCGAGGGCAAGGTGCAGATGCTGTTGAAGCAGCGCGACGGCTCGCTGAAGCCGGAGGCGTTTCTGACGGAGAAGCCGCTCTAGGCAGGGATCAGGGATCAGAGATCAGGGGTCAGGGATCAACCTAGCCGGAGACGGGAGTTCGTTGCGCACGGCGCTATTCCGTCGGGTCGGAGGGCTTTGCCGGCCTGCGGGCCAGGCGCGCCAGCGTGGCCTGCTCGCGCAAAACCTGCTGGAGCGGACGAGCGGGCGTGCCCCATAGAACGGTTCCCGGCTTCAGTCCCTCGTTGGTGATCGTCTTGCCGCTCAGGACGCCGGCCTGGCCGCCAAGGATCACTCCGGGACCGACGTGAGCGTGGTCGCCGAGGCCCACCTGGCCGGCGATCACCGCTCCCTTGCCCACCGTGCAGGAGCCGGAGATGCCGGTCAAGGCCACCAGGATCACATCCTCGCCGATATCGCAGTTGTGGCCGATGTGAACCAGGTTGTCGATCTTCGTTCCCCGGCGGATGCGCGTCTCGCCCAGCGCGCCGCGGTCGATGGTGGTGTTGGCACCGATCTCGACACCGTCCTCGATCACGAGTGTTCCCTGCTGCGGGAATTGGGTGTAAGCGCCGGTGGAGGGGTCGCGGACGTAACCGAAGCCGTCCGCGCCGAGAACAGCACCGGCGTGGACTATGACGTCGTTACCGAGAATCGTCCCCGGATACATTACCACACGTGGATAAATGCGCGAGTCTGCGCCCACGTGAACACCTCGCCCCAATACCGCGCCGGAACGTATTGACGCGCGGTCTCCGAGCACGCACTCATCGCCAATCATGGCACCAGCATCAATCCAGACACTTGATCCGAACACGCAATTCTCGCCGATGACAGCGCCCGGTCCGACGGTTGCGTGATCAGGTAATACGGACGTCGCGGCCACCGTCGCACTCGGGTGAACTCCCTGAAACGGCCGTCCCTTCAAGGTCAAAAACCAGGCTGCCTGCGCAAACCACAAGCGCGGCTGCAGGGTCTCGATGACCGCTTTCACTGTCGCAGCTCTATCGACCAAGCCCGGCTTCACCACAATCGCGCCACACTCCGAGGACAATGCGGCCTGCACAGCTTTTGCATCTTCGGCAAACACAAGATCACTGCTGGTGCCCGAGCCGGCAGCTGCAATTCCGTCCAGCTCCGTCTCAGGATCCCCCTGCACCAGTTCCCCGCCGTGAATGTAGATAAGTTGTCCGACCCTCATTCGTCTTCCTCAGTTCCTGCCACAAGCCTGCCAATCGTCAAAACTATACCGCTGATCAGTACAGCCCCGGCTGGCCGGGCGGCCTGGTCTTCCAGCGGCGGTGAATCCACAGCCACTGGTCAGGATAGCGCCGAATCCAGGCTTCGATGACGGAAGTGCAAAGCTGGGTGGCGGCGAGGATGTCGGCGGCTGTGTCATCGGTGCGGGGAATCTCGATCTGGGGGCCGAAGTGGAGCACGTAGCGGCGCTCGGCCGGCTCCCAGAGCATGAAGCCGGGCAGCACGGCCGCGCCGGTCTTGCGCGCGATATGGGCCAGGCCGGTCCCGGTGCAGGCGTCGATGCCGAAGAACTTCACAAACTCGCCCTGGGGCGGGGTCATGTTGGTGTCCATGAGGATGGCGACGGTCTGCCGGGCGCGCATGGCCAGGAGCAGGCCGCGGCCGAAGTCGTCCTTGTCGATGACCCGATTGCCGTGCAGGCAGCGGTTGTCGTTGACGAAGGCGTCGAGGCGGCGGTTGTCGAGGGGGCGGATGACCACGCTCATGGTGTGGCCCATCAGCGAGTGGTAAAAGCCGGAGAGCTCCCAAGCGCCCAGGTGGCCGGTGACGATGAGCACGCCTTTGCCACGAGCCTGGGCGGCCAGGTAGTGGTCCAGGCCCTCGGTGCGCATCCAGCCGCGGGTGTTTTCCGGGGTGTAGCGGGCCATGCGGCAGAACTCGACCAGTTGCCAGCCGAGATGGCGGTAGACGCCGCTCAGGATGCGGCGCCGCTCTCCTCTGGAGAGCTTGGGCAGGGCCAACTCGAGGTTGCGCATGCCCACGCGGCGCAGGCGGCCAAAAGACCAATAGGCAGCGAAGGCGAGCCCGCCGGCCAGCAGACGCGCCGGCCCTCGCGGCATGCGCCCCAGGGCGCGCGCCGCAATAAGAACCAGCCAGTACTCCAGATTCTCCCGCATGAAGCACTTCCGCATGGCAAGACGCAAAGATCAGTTTAGCCCTCCCATGCGGCGAGTTCATCCTCACTTGCGATTTTTGGCCTGAACGAAGTACTGGGCCACGCCGCGAACGAACGGGACTGCTCCCTCGGGAACCTCCACGCTGCCCTTGAGGATGGCCT
The DNA here is from genome assembly GCA_050014655.1 of Occallatibacter sp. GTDB lineage: Bacteria > Acidobacteriota > Terriglobia > Terriglobales > Acidobacteriaceae > Telmatobacter. The sequence goes on from JBEKCX010000211.1 coordinate 2,664, forward strand.
CGAAGCTGTGCGGCTGGCCGTAGTAGAGCGTGGTGTCTTCGGAGTTCTGGCTTACGCTGGTGCCGTCCAGGTCGATGCCCGCAAAGAGGCCCTTGCTGCGCGAGTAGCTGAGCAGCTCGGCGTTCATCTTCCAGTCGGTGGAGGCGGTGCCATTGCGGCCCACGGGACCGGCCGCGGCCGAGGCGTCCCCGCCGATCTTGAACTTGTTCTTGAGCAGATCCTGGAAGCCCCGGTCATTGACAGCGATCAGAACGAGGTCCGTGGCTTGAATGCCGATCTGGAAGCCGAAGGAGCCGCCGGCCAAGCGAATAAAGACCGGGGCGCTCCAGCCGTGACCGGTGCGGCAGGTGACGACGCCCTGGCCGTACTGGCCGCCACCAATGAAGGCTCCCTTCTTCATCCCTGGGACGACGCCGACGCAGGTTGCCTGTTCAAGGATGTTCATGGGGATGGTAGCGTCCTGGGCGGCCATGATGCGGTCCAAAGCCAGCTTGGCCTGGTCGATGCGGGCCTGCAAGTCCTCGCGAGTGGAGGCGGCATGGGCGGCGGGTGGGAGCATGAGGCAAATCAGGAGAAGGGGGCAAATGGAAGCAAGGATCTTCTTCATGTCCGTATCCTTTCCACTCCGCGGCCTCTTGCGGCGCGGAGGGTTGAGTCTTGAATTGAGCGCGGCGCATTGCGGCGCGGCGAGGATCGATCGGACGCGGCAACGGACTATCGACGAACCTGCAATTGCAGACCGCTTCCCGCGATACGCACATCCTGAAACAGGCTACAGCATCGCCGCCGGGACGCGCGACCAACGCCCTGATCAAGAGAGAATCGCCGCTCTGGATGCTTCGATGCATGGATGGACGTTTGGGAAGGCTGAATGGGTGCAGGGTGGACGGGTTTTTCCTGGCGAGCGGCGAAGAAACAAGAAAGAGGAGTTCCCCGGCATCCTCGAAGACACGCGGCTGAGGGAATGTAGACGGGCCTTAAGCAGTAATTCGGAGGTGGGCGGGGTGGGGAGCCTGAGCGTGGCGGCGCTCGCCCCGGCGATGCTCGACGAAGAGGGCGCCCGATGCCGGCGGACGGTTCAGCACGCGCATGGAGAGCTCAATGCGGTTGTCCGCGCCGGTCTTGCGCATCAACCGGCCCACGTGGGCCTTCACGGTGCGCTCCTCAATGCCCAAATGGCGGGCGATCTCCCGATTGGAACGGGCCTGCAGGATCAAGTCCAGGACCTGGCGCTCGCGATCGGTCAAGCGGGGGTTGGCGTTGGTGAGGCTGGAATCGGGAACCTTGAGCAGCCGGTCGATGAGTTTGGAGAGCAGCCGGCGCGGCGCCCAGATGGAGCCGCTGGTGACCACCTCGATGGCCATGCGCACCGCGTCCAGACCGGCGGTCAGCTCCAGGTAGGCCCTGGCTCCGGCAACGATCGAGTCGAGTACCAGTTCGTCGTTACCTTCCGGGCCGATCACAATCAGCTTGAGGGCGGGACGGGCACGGCGAATGGCCTCCAGAATCTCCAACCCGCCGGAGGACGAATGCAGGTCCACCACCAGATATTCGAGTGCTGGGTGGGCCAGCAACTCTGCAATACTTCCTGAAACCGGAAGCAGAGGCGGCTTTCCTTCGTGGGCAGGCTGCTCAAAAATGCTGCTTAGCCCCGCAAGCCGGATGGGTTCGTCGGAGACCAGACCGATAGAAATTGGTTCGAGATGGCGAAGCAACAGCATCTGGCTACCTATCTGCGGGATTGCCCGCAAACGCAGGGCGCACTGCGATCATCTGCCAATGCGGTTCCTGGCACTATCGCTTTGCAAATGCGCGGGTTATTCTTGCCTGCTTCTCCTCGAGCATCACCGAGAGCCGGCAGGATACGGTTCCAGTTAGCTCGTCGGCAGCCGCTGTCTTTGGCCCTGCAGAACGTACTGCTTGGCCAACGGGGCAGGGCGCAGCGGTGCTGCCGACGAGCGGCGAAACTGAAAAAAGGAGGAGTTCCCTGGCATCATGGAAGACATGGTGTCTGGGAACTCCTTTCCCCAGATCTGCTTAGTTTCTGTAAGCGAGTCTGTGGAAAAGGGGTCATTATGGGGTGGTCAATATTGCTCACTTCTTCAGGCACGAAAGGGCTAGGACCCAAGGTAACCGCTGGGGTTGCAATCTGGTAAAGGGTCCGCGCGGCTCCCAGACCACAGAGCGATTCTTCAGGGTCAGGGACGAAGAAACAAAAAAAAAGAGGAGTTCCCTGGCATCATGGAAGACATGCTGCCGGGGAACTCCTTTCCCCAGATCTGCGTTGTTTCTGCAATCAAGTCTGTGGGAAACCGGTACTTGAAGCGTGGTCAATATTGCTCACTGCCAAGATTACGGAAGGAGTATGTCTAAGAAACCTCTGAAAAACACTTTGCTTTTTAAGGATTCTGAGTAAAGCTATATTCGGAGGCGGATCACAGATGCAACAACTTAGCTTGGCTCGGCAGATGGAGTTTCAGCGCTACACGA
>JBEKCX010000212.1:0-5143 GCA_050014655.1 Occallatibacter sp.
CGCGGGAATGGGGTCCTCGGCCATCAGATACTTCCAGCTTGTTCCATTCAGCGCCAGCCTGACGGCCACAATATCGCCCACGTGCACCGGGCCTTTCAGCGGGACCAGGTCGTAGGTGATGGGATCGGTGGGCTTGGGCTGATTCTTCTGGAGCAAGTAGTAGTCGCGGGTGATATTGAGCGCCAGTTGGCCTTGCTGGTAAAGCTTGCGATCCGCCGCGTACCAGGCGTTCTCGGCCGACCAATAAGTTATGCCGTTGCCGCTCTTGCGAATGGTCACCTGGCCGCCGCCGCCGAGTTGGCCCGCTGGAACCTTGATGCGCCAGGGCGCCGCAAAACCGTCGCCCGCGCCGAAGTGGCGCTTGCCCACGCTCGAGCCGTTTACCAGCACTTCCACGTCGGAGGAGTTGGCTAACTCGCCGCTGAGAGCCAGATAGTCGGTCAGCCCCTCGATCACCATGGCCGTCTGCTTGGTCGAGTACCAATAACCTCCGTCACGATGCTGGCCGAGCCACAGCGCCGCCTTGGGCAGCAGGCCGCTTGAGCGATCCTCAAGCGCCAGCAGCTTGAGTGAAAAGGCCGTGGTCTCGTCCGAGGTATCGTCCCAGTAGTCGAGCAGTCCGTCATAGCTTCCCGTCCAATAAGCATCGGAATCCGTAGTCTTTGCTTTCTTTTCCAGCAGCAGCGCCGCCTCTTTGGCGCGGCTGTCTCCAGCAGCGTCGAGAGCCAGCCCGGTCATCGCAAGAGCTTCGTCGGTCAGCTTCGCGCGGCTATCCCATGCGGCATCGAGAGCCTTCTTCGGCGCGCCGCCGGTAGTCGCCAACGCGAAGACCACATAGGCGCGCAGATCGGGAATCATCTCAGGATGCGCGCTAAGCTCGGACTGGAGCCATGCGCGGCCTTTGTTCATGCGGTCTTCGTCGATCTTGTAACCGGCGCCGCCGGCCTGGCCCAGGCCGCTGACTACATAGGCAGTCATGAAGACCCGGCTATCGTCGTTCGGCCACCATCCCCAGCCGCCATCGTCGTGCTGGAAGCCATAGAGCCGGTCGAGTCCGGCGCGCACCATATCGTTCAGCGTGGCGCGGTCGATGGGCGACTTCAAATGCAGCTTATCCACGGCCTGCGCCACAATCAGGTCGGGCAGGAAGCTGGACATGGTCTGCTCCGTGCAGCCCCAGGGATAACTGGTGAGGTAATCGAGGGCATCGAAGACCGTGCCCGCCACGGATGGCGCAATGGTCACCGTGAGTCCCCGCGAAAGAGCGTCGGAGCCGGCTGGATAACTGAAGGACCATTGGTTCTGCCCCGCGCCGGAGAAGACGACGCCCGAGCCCGCCGCGCGCTGCTTCACGCCAAAGGGCAGGACCGGCAGGGGCATCTCCAGGGCGTCGGATTCCTCGTTGGTGAGCGCCTTGGCGGTCAGCACCGCCTGCCCCGCGGTCCGGGCGCGCACCCGCCACTCCACCACGTTTTCGCCGCGCGCGGGGATATTCACCTTTTGCATCTGCCCCGCGGCCACGTCCAGTCCGGCCACGTCCAGCCCGAAGGTTACGTCTTTCGCCGTCTCCAGGTAGTTATGAGCGATAACTCGAAGAGTAACTTCGTCGCCCACGCGGAAGAATCGCGGAGCGGCCAGGCGCACGATCAGGTTCTTGCGCGTAAGCACGCGAGTTACTACGCCGCCGGCCTTGCCGTCGTCGGTCATGGCGCGGATGGTAGTGCGCCAGGTGGTGAGCGAATCGGGGAAGTTGAACTCGACCTTGGCGTGGCCGTCCGGCCCGGTGCGAACATTGGGATTCCAATAGGCCGTATCCGGAAAGGCCTTGCGCACCTTGGGAATTATAAGGTCCGATCCGGGCTTGACCTGCGCCATGCGCGGATGGAACTGCGCCACGGCCAACTGCGCCAGCATCGGCGACTTGGTGCCCGCCTCGCCGGAGAAGAAGAACTCCAAGGAGGTTTGCGTTTCGAGTTGCGCATCGCGCTGAGAGTAGAAGAAGTGGACGATGTCGCCGCTCTCATCTGGTCGCACAGAGTAAAGCGCCTCATCCACCTCGCCGAAGCTCAAGTCGGCCTGCACGGGCTTGCCCGAGCTATCGAGCGCGAGCACGTCGAAGCTACCCTTTTCGCCTGGTAGATACTGGGGCTTGGAGGGCGTTGCAGTTATGGTCAGGGTGCGCTCCACCGGCGGAACTTTCAGGCTCTTATGCGCCGTGTAAACCTGGTCGTTGCGCACGAAAAACGCATTGATGACCAGATTGGGCTGGGCCAGCCGCGTAATGGGCACATCGAATGAGACGCTCTCGCCAGTAGCGTGAAGCAGTTGCCTCGATTGGATGGTATTGCCCTCGGCCGTGACCACAACCCACGACTCGGGCACGCCGGTTAGCAGAAGCAAGTGGGCTGTATCGCCCACCTGATAACTCTTCTTGTCGGCGACAATGCGGGCCTGCGTATTCTGATTCGCCCACTCGCCGCCTCCACTCCATATCCATACCCAGGTTTGGGCCTCTACTGTCCGGTTTTCCGGAGTCTTGGCGGTTACGGTCACTTCATAGTCGCCGTTGCCGCTCAGGGGCAAATCGATCAGTGCGCTGCCGTCGGCGCCAGTCGTGGCGTCGCGGCTGGCCACGGCCGAACGGGTCCATTTGCCGCTGTCGCGGTTCCACTGGCTCACCGTTACGGCTGCATGAACTGCCGTTTGAACCGGCTTCGAGTCGTAGTCTTGGGCCTGAACCTTCACGCGCACCGGGTCACCGGACTTATAAACATAACTCGTGGGCTGCGCGTCGATATGGAACGACCCATAAGTGGCCAGCACCGTCGTGTGACCAGCCACTTCGCGATCTGCAGCATCGGTAACTCGCGCCTCGATGCGGTAATCCATATCGCGGGGCTTGTCTTCCACGGCCACCGGCAGCGAGATAGCGAGCTTGCCATCGGCGTCCAGCACGCCTTCCTGTTCCTGCTGCTCAGTCTGGCCCCAGGCATAGTCCGAGTCGCCCTCATCGGATTGCTGGTCCGCGTCTTCGCCTGAGTCAGAGTCCTCCTCGTCCCACCAATAGTGCTGTGAGGTATGAACGACATACTTCACCTTCGTATTGGCAACCGGCTCGCCGAAGAAGTAGCGCGCATCGATCACCGCCTGAATCCTGTCGCCCTGGAGTACGCGCTGCGCCGAGGGCGTCACCTTCACCTGGTACTCCGGCTTCTTGTACTCCTCCACATAGAAGCTGCCCTGGTTCACCTCGTTCCCGTCGCTGGTAACTCCGACGCTGTAATAGCCGAGGCCGGCATCGGAGGCCAGCGTCAGGTCGGTGGCCACGGTGCCATGCGGGCCGACGGGCAAATCTAGGCTCAGCACCGCTTTGTTATCCGCGTCCGTGATTTTGAGGTTCACCGTCTTCACACCCGGCAGAATCTGATCGTCGTTCTGTTGCTTGCGAATCACGGCCTTGATATGAACTGTGTGGCCGGGCCGGTAGACGGGCCGGTCCGTATAGATGTAGGCCTCCAGATTGGTCGTCCTGTCCGGCCCGAAGCCATAACTCCAGGGAGTTACAATCGCAACGTCCTCCCCATGCCGCGCCAGGATCCACAAGTTGTCGATGGTTCTGCCGCTGGAGGTATTGCCGGCCAGCGAAGCCAGCCCGTTATCGTCGGTCAAACCCTTCGACTGCTGTTTTCCGTCGGCCCACAAAGCTACTTCGGCTTTTGCCACCGGAGCCCCGGTGGCGCGGTCAGCGGCGTATAACTCAGCGTGGTCGTTGAGGGTCCGCTCCACCAGCGCCATCTGAGTGACAATTGCCACAGTATAGGCCTTATAAGTCCCATCGGTAGCCTCAATCAGGTAGACGCCGGCAGACAGCCCGTCAATGGGCAACTGCTGCGTCTCCGAGACGATGGCCGGCGGAGTTACCAGCTTCCAGCGCGCCACCAGTTGACTCTCATTCAACAGCGGCACCTGGGCAAACTCCGTCGCGCCCACCACCTGGCTGCGCTTGCCGAGCTTGCCCTGCCTTTCGCGGAAGCTGTCGCGCGCCTCATCGGTAAACTGCCCGCGGAAAAAATGCCGCACCCGCCACCACAGATCCGCTTTGAAGTCGTGCAGCCGCTCGATCCAGGTGCGCTCGTCGATCTGCTCGGCGGGCGAATAACTCTGCACGCCGAAGCTATGCGGGTCCTTGAGCCCGGCAAAGAACTTCTGCGCATCGCGCACCTTGTAGACGCGAAATTCGAGCTTGGAAACGTTGCGCGCGTAGAGCTGAATCTTGACGCTCTCTCCCGGCGCGAAGGTGCGCGAGGTGGAGAGCGAAAACGAACGCGGCGCGTCCTTGGCCGCGGCAGGGAGCGCCAGCGGCAAAGCAAGCAGAAGAGAGAGAAGGCGGAGTCTCATGGATTGCCTCGCAGAATATTCCAGCGGTAGACACCGAGAAAGTTGGGATTGGCGGAGATGGGCCGCCAGCGCGCGTCGGGGTGGTCGAGCAACTCGGCCAGGGTCACGCGACGAATCTCGCCTGCGCTGCCGCGATCCGGTCCGGTATGGTAAACCAAGCCAGGTTCCGCGCCGATGCGGGTAACGATCATAGAGTGCCAGGGCGAAGATTGGCCAAACTGGCGGAAGAAGAGCAGGTCGCCGAGCTGGGCCTGGCGGACGTCGCGGCCGACGAGAAAGGCATTGCGCTCGACCAGCGTTCTTGCGTCGGCAAACTGGGCAAAGGCTCCATTGCCAACGTCCGCCGCATCGAAGGGCCCCGGCTCGACGCGGAACAGGCCCGTCCCCAGCGGCGTCTCAGGATAATGCCAGGCGCGAATCTCTCCCGGCGGCGCTTGAATCTCGATGCCCGTGGCGAGAAACCACGAGTCGTTGTGGCGCTTGAGGGCCTCGCGATAGGCGTAGCGCAGCAGTCCGGCGCAGTCCGAAATCTCGTCCGGAATCTCCGCCCTTGGACGCACCGCCTGGTAGTCGGCGATGAGCGTAAACCAGCGGCGGAAGACCTCGCGGTCGGCGGGATCGCCAAGGCGCAGGAAATCCGGGGTTCCGTCGCCAAAGCTGTCGCTCCATCCGCGCGCCGCACTCGCGGAGCCAGCCGCAAACTCCAATGAACTCGGACGATACTCCGGCCTTGGACGGCGGACGC
>JBEKCX010000213.1:0-5136 GCA_050014655.1 Occallatibacter sp.
TACATCACGCCGAAGGTGCCCACAATGGAGAGCGGCACGGCGACGGAGGGAATCACGGTGGCGGCCAGGTTGCGCAGGAAGAGGAAGATCACCATCACTACCAGGGCCACGGTGAGCATCAGCTCAAATTCCACGTCCCTGACCGAGGCGCGGATGGTGGTGGTGCGGTCGGTGAGCACCCGCACTTGCACCGAGGCCGGCAAACTGGTCTGCAACTGCGGCAGCAGCTTCTTGATGCGGTCCACCACCGCGATGATGTTGGCGCCCGGCTGGCGCTGAATGTTGACGATGACCGCAGGCTGGCGATCCATCCAGGCCGCCTGTTGCGAGTTTTCGGCGGCATCCACGATGGTGGCCACGTCGGAGGCGCGCACCGCCGCCCCGTTGCGATAGGCCACGATCACCGGCTTGTAATCGCCGCTGGCAACAAGCTGGTCGTTGGCGCCAATGGTGTAGGACTGGCGCGAGCCGTTCAGCGTACCCTTGGCCTGATCCACATTGGCCGCCGCCAATGCGATGCGCAGGTCCTCCAGGCTCAGGTTGTAGGCAGCCAGTTGGGCCGGATTGGCCTGAATCCGCACCGAAGGTTTCTGGCCGCCTGCGATGGAGACCAGTCCCACGCCGGTCACCTGGGAGATCTTCTGCGCCAGGTTGGTATCGGCCGCGTCCTCCACCTTGTCCAGGGCCAGGGAATCGGAGTAGAGCGCCAGCGTCATGATGGGCGCGTCGGCGGGGTTCACCTTGCTATAAATCGGCGGATTGGGCAGGTCGGAGGGCAGAAAGCTGTTGGCGGCGTTGATGGCGGCCTGGACCTCCTGCTCGGCAACGTCGATGTTCTCGTCCAGATCGAATTCGAGAGTGATGACCGAGCCGCCGCCGGAGCTGACCGACGTCATCTGCTTGAGGCCCGGCATCTGGCCGAACTGCCGCTCCAGAGGCGCCGTCACCGACGAAGCCATCACCTCCGGGCCGCCGCCGGGATAAAACGTGAGCACCTGGATGATCGGATAGTCCACCTCGGGCAGCGCCGAGACGGGCAACTGCTCGTAGCCCACAAAGCCGGCCAGCAGAATGGCCGCCATCAGCAGCGAGGTGGCTACCGGGCGCAGTATAAATGGCCGGGAAGGACTCAGGCTCACTGCTTTTCCCTCTCCTCGGGTTTGGCATTAGCCTTGCCGGCGCCGGCGCCCTGACCGGTGTGCTGGCGAGCCGTGCTCACCGTCACAACCTGTCCGTCGCGGAGCCGGTCCGCGCCGTCCACCACCACATTCTGTCCGGGTTGAAGGCCGCTGTCCACGATGGTGACTTGTCCCTCGGCCAGCGCAATCTTCACCGCCTGGATCTTGACCGTCGAGGCTCCCTTGGCATCCGTATCGGTCACCCACACATACGATCCCTGCAAACCGCTTTGAATGGCCGCCGAAGGCACCACCACCGCTTTGGGCCGGTCCTCCAGCACCAGGCGAACATTGACGAACTGATTCGGAAAGAGCGACTCGTCCTTGTTGTCGAAGACCGCCTTCAGCTTGTCGGTGCCGGTGGTGGTGTCGATCTGGTTGTCGGCGGTGAGCAGATAGCCGCTGGCGAGCAGCTTCACGTTATCGCGGTCGTAGGCATCCACGGGCAGGCGCTTTTCAGCGGCCAGCTTGCCCAGCACCTGCGGAAGCTCGTTCTCGGGCAGCGTAAAGTAAACGGCAATCGGCTGAAACTGGTTGATGACCACCAGGTTGGTGGTGTTGGCGGTGATGATGTTGCCGGGGTCCACCATGCGCAGGCCGATGCGGCCATTGATGGGCGACTGGATGGAGCACCATTCGAGCTGCAACTGGGCGGACTCAACGGCGGCCTTGTCCGCCTCGATCGCGCCCTGATACTGGCCCTGAGCCGCCGCATCGGCATCCAGGGTTTCCTTTGAGGTGACGCCGGCATCGAACAACGCCTTGTAGCGGGCGTACTCGGCCTGAGCGTTCCTGAGCAGCGCCTCATCGTGGGCCAGGGTTCCCTTGGCTTGGTCCAGAGCTGCCTTGTAGGGGCTGGGATCGATCACCATGATGGTCTCGCCCTGCTTCACCTCCTGGCCCTCGGTGAACTTGACCGGCTCCAGTTGGCCGCTGACCCGCGCCTTCACCGTGACGCTCATGTAGGGCGTCACCGTCCCCAGCGCATTCAGGAAGATGGGCATCGGCTTCTGCTCCGCTGCCGCCACCTGCACCGGGACCGGCTGGTTCCTCAACGCGGCTGCCTGGCTGGCGTTGCGCGCCGCGCTCTGAATCTGGCTCTGGTGGATGCGCCAGACGATAAGAACCAACGCACACACGAGCACCAGGTAAACGAGGATGCGCACCCAGTGACCCTTGCGAGCGGGCGGCTGCTCAGATTCGTTGAATGATTGCGGATTGGACTCCGGAGTGCCTTCGATGGACATGATGTCGATTCCCGTTGCTTTCCTTTATATCCATGCCCCCGAAGGGGCACACAAACCTCTCAGCCCGGCAGAGGTCAAACTGCCGGCATACGTTTTTACGGACGCAGCAGTCTCAGCAGAAGTTTCGCCCGCCCCGAAGCGGAAGCGCCGCGATTCCAAGGCGGCTTCTTCAGCGCCGCACACAGAACCGCATTCACTGAGAATGAGAGACGGAACCATTGTAAGCGAACCGGCCATTTGCGGCGGAATGCCGGCTCGCGCGCGGCGGTTTGGCGCCTGTTCGTCTACCATACATCTGTCACCAAAGGGAGTTGCAGCCAGCCCGCCATGAGCTCTTCATCCGAACCATACGATTTGCCGGTCCGCCCACAGGTTCAGCGACTTGCGATCGCGGGAATCCCGCCGGCCGCGATCGTCATCCTCCTTCTCAGCACCGCGGCTTCGCTTCTCTGGTCCCATTGCAGGCTGATTTGGGGCGACGAGTTCTTCGTGCTCTGGACCGACGGCGTCCCCAGCATCAGCCAGGTCGTGCACATCCAGCGCACCTTCCCCATTTCCCTCGATCCACTCGCCTACCACGCCCTGGCGCACATGGCGATTCGGCTCTTCGGCCCTGGCGCATTCGCCCTCCGGCTGCTTTCGCTTCTCGGCTTCTTCCTGATGCAAATCTGCCTCTTTGTCTTTGTCCGCCGGATTGCCGGCGAGCGGGCCGGGATCTTCGCTCTTGCCTTCCCCACGCTTACGGGCACGTTCTACTACGCGGTCGATGGCCGCCCCTATGGGCTGCTGCTGGGTCTCTTCGCTCTCGCCATGGTCAGTTGGCAGGCGGCCGCGCGCCACGAGTCGAAACGCACAGTGGCGCTTGTTACGCTGGCCGCGGCCATTGCCCTGGCCCTCAATACCCACTACTTCGGCGTCTTGCTGCTGGTTCCCCTGGGCGCGGCCGAGTGCTTCCGCTCCTTCCAGCGGCGGCGCCTGGATCTTCCGGTCCTGGCGTCGATCGGCGCGGGAGCGGCGGGAATTCTCGGCGTCCTGCCGTTCCTGAAGGCCGCTGCCGAGTTTGGCGCCAACTACTATAGTCAGGGCCACATCGATCCCTGGAAGATCGGATCGGCATTTGTCGAGACGCTGACCGGCATCCCTCTGAGCGATCGCGGAGAAGCGATTCTCCTGGTGTTCCTCGTCATCGCGTCCTGTTTCGTCCTGTGGAGTTGCGTTCGCCAGGCTCGCGGCGGGACGGTCCAACTTCCGGCGAGCGAAGCGGTTCTTCTCCTCGCGCTGGGCGCGCTTCCGTTCCTTGGCTTCCTTCTGGCTCGCCTTGGTTCGCACGTCTTCGAGGTGCGCTACGTGCTCGGCGCAGTGGTTGGAATCACAGCTCTCGTGGCCATCGGCCTATCGCCGCTCTTCCGCCGCCAGCGCGCCTGGAACGACGCTCTCCTTTTGCTCTTCTCGGCGGTCGCCGTCTCCTGCGTCGCCCACGTTGCGCTGGCGCAGATTCAGTCGCGGGCTGTACTGTCGGCCCTGAACTTATCGCCGGAGATCAAGGCTGCGATCCTGGCCAGTCCCGATAAGCAGCTTTACATCCAGCACCTGGGCCTGTTCGAGTTCGCGAGTTGTTACGAGCCCGACCCCGATCTCCGTTCGCGCATGACGCTTGTCTACTCCAAAGACCAGGAGATCCACTGGGGCCACATGGACATGGCTTCTCTGATCGCGCTTCATATGCGCAACTTCACGAGCTTCCATATCGTGCCCTACGAATCGCTCACCACCCAGCCTGGAGATCGCATCTTTGTGAACTACCGGGGCCTGTATTGGTCCTGGACCGATCAGGCATTCGCCGCCGCCCACGCCAAGGTGACGCTCATCGGCAAGGGATTCGAGGGGGATGTGGTTTCGGTGCGCTTTCTCCCTTGAAGCGGCGCAAAGAAGCATTCCGCGGCGTTTTGGCCGGCCTCTTCGTCTACCATTGTAGTTTCAGCCTTGGGGTAGAAAGGGCCTTGGCGGTTTCAACCTCCAGCCCCCGAACACGAAGAGCCGGCATGGACCGGACCAGAGCGATTGCCGGTCTGTTCCAGGGCACCCCGGCTCAGGAGCGGTTGCCAGTCTTATGTGGATTGTCCGGCTTGCGCTGCGGCGGCCTTACACGTTTGCCGTTCTTGCGCTTCTGATTCTCATCTTCGGCGCCTTCAGCATCCTCACGATGCCCACGGATATCTTTCCCAACATCGACATCCCCGTGGTCACGGTGATCTGGGGCTTCAACGGCCTTTCGGCGCAGGAGATGGCCAACCGCATCGTTACCAACAGCGAGCGGGGCATGACCACCACGGTCAACGACATCGAGCACATCGAGTCCCAGTCGCTCAACGGCATCGGCCTCATCAAGATCTTCTTCCACCCGCATGTGAACATCGGCAACGCCGTGGCCCAGGTAACGGCTATCTGCCAGGTCCAGTTGCGCTCGCTTCCTCCCGGTTCGACGCCCCCGTTCATCATCCAGTACAACGCCTCCAGCGTGCCGGTGCTGCAGTTGGGACTTTCCGGCCAGGGCCTGAACGAACAGCAGGTGTCTGATCTCAGTACAACCACCATCCGCACCCAACTGGCCACCATCGAGGGCGCCCAGACGCCCTTCCCCTACGGCGGCAAGCAGCGCCAGATTCAGGTGGACCTGGACCTGGCCGCCCTGCAGGCCAAGGGGCTTTCGC
>JBEKCX010000213.1:5143-10123 GCA_050014655.1 Occallatibacter sp.
TTGCCCCCTCGGGCACAATGAAGATCGACCGCTTCGAGTACGCCGTCGAGACCAATTCCGCTCCGCAAATCATCGACGAGCTGAACAACCTGCCCATCCGGGCGGTGAACGGCGCGGTCATCTACGTTCGCGACGTGGCCCACGTGCGCGACGGCAATCCGCCCCAGACCAACATCGTGCGCGTGGACGGCAAACGCGCCATCATGATGAACATATTGAAGACCGGCACGGCCTCCACGCTGGACATCATCGCCGGCGTACAGAAGAAACTGATCGCCATAAAGACTCAACTGCCGCCGCAGTTGCAGATCAACCCCCTCTCCGACCAGTCCATCTTTGTGCGCGGCGCCATCGATGGCGTGGTTCGCGAGGCCATTATCGCCGCCTGCCTCACCGCCATCATGATCCTGGTCTTCCTGGGCAGTTGGCGCTCCACGGTGATTATCGCGGTCTCCATTCCGCTCTCGATTCTTTGTTCGCACAGCATACTGGCAATGCTGCACGAAACCATCAACATCATGACGCTGGGCGGGTTCGCGCTGGCCGTCGGCATTCTGGTGGACGATGCAACGGTTGCGATCGAGAACATCAACCGCAATCTCGAGGCGGGCAAGGAACTCGAGCAATCCATCCTCGACGGCTCAGCGCAGATCGCCGTTCCGGCACTGGTCTCGACCCTTGCCATCTGCATCGTCTTTGTGCCTATGTTCTTCCTCGGCGGCGTGGCGAAGTACCTCTTTGTTCCCATGGCCGAGGCGGTGGTCTTCGCCATGCTGGCCAGCTACTTTCTCTCCCGGACGCTGGTTCCCACCATGGCCAAGTACCTGCTCCAGGAGCACAGCGACGCGGAAGTTGCCCGGAAGCGCGCCAGCCGCAACCCCTTCATTCGCTTCCAGAGCGGCTTCGAAACAGGGTTTGAGAGCTTCCGCCACGGTTACCTGCGTTTGCTCACCCTTTGCGTGGACCACGCGGGGGTGTTTCTGGCCTTGTTTCTGGTCTTTGCGGTGGGTTCGGTGGGTCTCCTTGCGCCTTTTCTGGGCCAGGACTTCTTCCCCTCCGTGGACTCCGGCCAGTTCAAAATTCACGTCCGCGCTCGCACCGGCACGCGCATCGAGGAGACGGCCGCGCTCTGCGACCACATCGACGCGACCATCCGCGAGCAGATTCCTGCCAAAGAAGTGGTCACGATTCTCGATAATGTCGGCCTGCCTTACTCGGGACTCAACCTCTCCTACTCGACTTCGGCGCCCATTGGGCCGGCCGACGCCGACATTCAGGTGCAGTTGACTCCCGATCACCACCCCACCGCCGCTTACGTCGAGCGCCTGCGCGCGGTGCTGGCCCGCCAATACCCCGGCGTCACCTTCTATGTGCTGCCGGTGGACATCGTGACCCAGATTCTGAACTTCGGCCTCTCCGCGCCCATCGATATCCAGGTAGTCGGACCGGACCTCGACGGCAATCGCGCCCTGGCCGAGCGCATGTTGAATGAGGTTCGCTATGTTCCCGGCGTCGCCGATGCGCGCATTCAGCAGCCTTTCGACTATCCCAAGTTCACCGTGGACGTGGACCGCACCCGCGCCCAGACGATCGGCCTCACGCAGAAGGACGTGGCCAGCAGCCTGCTCGTCTCCCTGAGCGGCAGCTTCCAAACCTCTCCCGGCTTTTATCTGGACCCCAAGAACGGCGTGAGCTACAACGTCGCCATTCAGGCCCCGCAGTACCGGGTGGACTCGCTGGCCGCGCTCAAGAGCCTGCCCGTCACCGGCGCCACTGGCGCGGCGCAGTCCAACGGAGCGGCAGCCACCGGCGCGCCCGGCGCTCAGCGGCCCGTCGAGGTGCTTGGCAACCTGGCGGCTGTCTCGCCCGGAGCGGAGTTGGGCACGGTGAGCCACTACGATGTTCAGCCGGTGATCGATATCTACGCCAACGTGGATGGAACCGACCTGGGCACCGTGACTCGCGCCGTAGAGGAGATCGTTTCCCGTCACGAAAGGAACAAAGATCTGCCGCAAGGCTCCCACTTCGACCTGCGCGGCCAGAGCGAGACCATGAAAACGTCGTACGCAGGATTGCTCGGCGGTCTAGCCTTTTCCATCCTGCTGGTCTACCTGCTCATCGTGGTCAACTTCCAGTCCTGGCTCGATCCGTTCCTCATCATCTCCGCGTTGCCGGCGGCGCTGGCCGGCATCGTCTGGTTCCTCTTCCTCACCAATACCCGGCTCAGCGTGCCGGCGCTCACCGGAGCCATAATGTGCATGGGCGTGGCCACGGCCAACTCCATCCTGGTGGTCAGCTTTGCCCGCGAGCAGTTGGAGGTTCTGGTGGGCGATGCGCGCCAGGCGGCGCTGAGCGCCGGTTTTGTCCGGCTGCGCCCAGTGCTGATGACCGCGCTGGCTATGATTATCGGCTTGGTGCCCATGGCGCTGGGCCTGGGCGACGGCGGCGAGCAGAACGCCCCGCTGGGCCGCGCCGTGATCGGTGGTCTGCTGCTGGCCACCGTGGCCACGCTGTTCTTCGTTCCCGCGTTCTTCTCTGTCGTCCACGGCTGGCTCGAAGGCCGCCGCCGGACGGCGCACGGCGCTGCACTGGCCGGAACTCTTGACGAGTTTGACGAGCTTTCGGAGTAGCTTTTATGACCAACGAATCCAAACCGAACCCGCAGCAGGCCCACAGCCGCGAGTCCGCTCCCGAACAAAGGCCCATCTCCGGGCGCAAGGCTCTGGTGGGCGTAGCTTTGCTGCTGCTGGTGGCCCTCCTGCTGGCGGTCTTCGGCATATTGAGCCGCAGGTCCGCCGCAACGGTACTCGCCGAGCGCACACAGGAACTGGCCGCGCCCACGGTCATCGCCGCGCCGCCCACGCCGGGCGCTCCGATGGAGAGCTTTGTGCTCCCCGGCAACGTGACTGCCTGGACAGATTCTCCCATCTACGCGCGCACCTCCGGGTACCTCACGCGCTGGTGCTTCGACATCGGCGCCAGGGTGAAGAAGGGCGCGCTCCTGGCTGAGATCGCCACGCCCGAGCTGGACCGGCAACTGGCCCAGGCCGAGGCCGACCTGAATACCGCCCAGGCCAACGCCAACAACGCCCGCATCCAGGCCGATCGCTACTCGGGCCTCGTCAAGTCCAATGCCGTCTCCCGCCAGGACACCGATACATTCGTCAACCAGGCCACAGCCACCGCGGCAGCCGTGCGTTCCGCCCAGGCCAACGTCGAGCGGCTGCGCGAACTGCAATCCTTCGAGAAGGTCTACGCGCCCTTCGACGGGGTGGTCACCGCCCGGAGTGTCGATACCGGCCAGTTGATCGATCCCGGCGCGGGCAGGGAGCTCTTCCACCTGCAGGCCATTCAGACCCTGCGCGTCTACGCCAATCTGCCGCAGGCTTACTCGAACAACGTCAAGCGCGGCTCCAAGATCGGCCTGACCTTTGCCGAACACGCCGGCAAAACCTACGAGGGAACCCTCGTTCGTACCGCCGACGCCATCGATCCCGCCAGCCGCACGCTGCTGGTGGAGATCGATGTGGACAATCGCGCCGGCGAGTTGCTGCCCGGCTCGTTGGCTCAGGTCCACTTCAAGACGCCGGCCGCCGGACCGGTCTTCATCGTTCCCGCCGCCGCGCTCATCTTTCGCAAGGAAGGCCTGCGCGTGGGGGTCGTGGTCAGCGGCAACGTCGCGCATCTGGTTCCGGTGGTGATCGGCGAAGACGACGGGGCCAGCGTGCAGATAGTCAACGGACTCGGCGCCGGCGACCGGGTGATTCAGGACCCGCCCGATTCGCTCATCGAGGGCGAGAAGCTGTTTGTGGAGAGCTCCGGCGCGCCCACCCCGGCGGGAGGCAAGTAGTGATGCCAGCGCCCCAGGCTGCGGAAAAACCCAATCCGGAAGGAGGCGGGGGTTTCAACCCCCGCACAAAGCCGACAGAATCAACGCGGGCTTTAGCCCCGGAAGGGCACGATACGCCAATTTCTCCCCGAATCCCGAGTTTTTCTGCAGCCTGTTTAACCCCTGAGGCAACTCTACCTCGCGCCCCGCGCACCAAACTGCGCTCTCTGGCTCTCTCTCTGGCCGTTCTCTGCACGCTCTCCGGCTGCAAGCCCGTCGGGCCAAACTACAATCGTCCCGGCTATGAAGCGCCGCCGGCCTACAAGGAAACTGGCGCATCCACAATTCTCGTCCCGCCGCCCAACCCCGCCAACGGCGGAGGCTGGCAGCCGGCCTCGCCCTCCGACGGTATGCTGCGCGGCAAATGGTGGGAAATCTACCAGGATCCGCAACTCAACCAACTGGAAGAGCGCATCGCCACGGATAACCAGAGCCTGCGCCAGGCTCTTGAAACCTACCTGGCGGCGCGCGACCAGGTCGCCGCGGCTCGCTCCGCTCTCTATCCCACGCTCTCCGCCGGGCCTTCCGTCACGCGCGAGCACATCTCGTCGAATGGACCATCTTACGCAGCAGGCAAACCCACCGGTTACAACGACCTTATCGTTGGCGGCCAGGCGAGTTGGGAGCCGGACTTCTGGGGCCGTATCCGCCGCACCGTGGAGGCCGCTCACGCCAACTCCCAGGCCAGCGCAGCCGACCAGGCCAATATCGACCTCAGTCTTCACGCCGAGATGGCCGCCGATTACTTTGAGCTGCGCGGCCTGGACTCGGAGACCAGGCTGCTCGACGCCACGGTCGCCGACCTGGAGCGTCAGCTCGACCTGACCCAGCGCCGCCTCGAAGGCGGAGTGGCCACCGAGGTTGACGTTGCCCAGGCCAGAACCCAGCTTGAAACGGTGCGCGCTCAGTTGATCGACGTGGGAGTGGCCCGCGCCCAGCTTGAGCACGCCATCGGAACCATCGCCAACGTGAAGCTCTCCGAGTTCAGCATTCCGCCGTCGCCTCTCGATCTGGCCTTGCCCAAGATTCCCGTTGGCGTGCCCTCGCAACTGCTTGAGCGCCGCCCGGACATTGCCGCCGCCGAGCGCCGC
>JBEKCX010000214.1:0-5136 GCA_050014655.1 Occallatibacter sp.
CGGCGCCCGCGATGGCGGAAGAGCCTGCCCTCCAGCCGCAGCGTCCTGAAGGCCGCTTGCCCAGCCGCTTGCCGGTGGTTTCGATGGCCGCGCATGAGCGGCTGGCGCTGGCCATCGACACTCATAATGCCGTCTTTGTGAGCAACGATGCAGGAAAGCATTGGAAGGCGATTCGCGCGCCGTGGACGGGCCGGGCGGTCACGGCCGCTCTGATCTCCACGGCGAACGCGAGAGCGCCGGCCTCCTGGACGATGCAGACGCGAACAGCAGGCGGGCTCTTCTCCGGCGAAACTCCGCCTGCGGGGAACGCGAATGGCAGTTTGTCAGGCATGGTGACGGATGCGACTGGCGCTGTTATTCCCGGCGCGTCGGTTGTCGTGGTTCATTCCACCAGCCGCGCTGCGCGCGCTGTGAAGACGGATTCCGGGGGCCGCTTCGTCGTGAGCGGTCTGGCTCCGGGAGCCTATGACGTGCGAGCCGCAGCCCCTGGCTTCAGGCCGGCGCAACTGGCCGGCGTGACGGTCGCGGCTGCGGCAGAGAGTGTGGCGAATCTTTCTCTCTCCATCGCCGCATCCACGCAAACGGTAACGGTAACGACTGCACCGCCCGCAGAGCCGATGGACAGCTTATCGGCAACCGCCAAACCCTCTGCGCAAGCGTTACCTGGCGGCGAGATTCCGGTTCTCTTCGAGATCACCACCGACAGCGGGGAGCACTGGACGAGCGGCGATGGCTTGAAATGGACGCGTAAGTAGCCGCGCGCGCGCAGCGCGAGTTTTTTTGTATTCTCTCCGCAAGTTTCCACAGACGCAGCGTTCTCCAGACAGAAAGCCGCCGGTTGCACCTCGCCTGGCGGCACACAGGAGAACCCGCATGATCCTCCGCCGTCGCGATCGTTCGCTGCGTCCAGCCCGTTTCGTCGCTTCGATTCTGCTCTTCGCCTCTGCCGCCGCGCTCTCGCTCTCTCAGCAGCCGGAGCGGGGAATGGTTGCGACCTACGCGCACGGAAGCCTTGCCGTCACCATTCCTTACCACGCGGAGCAGGCGGGCGCGGGCAATTTGATCGTCGAGATTCTCGACCCTGAGGACCACGTGCTGGGCCGCGCGGAAGGCGAGGTCCAGATCGCCAAGGGCGACGGCGTTTGGGAGCGGACGATTCGCCCCGAGCAGCACATCCCCTTCGAGGAGATCGTCTGGCAGCGCGTGCGCTACCGCTTCGAATGGAGCGGCGGCGACCGCGCCCCAATCGAGGGCATCGAGTCCATCTCGCAGATTCTCCGCCGGCCCGTCGTCCACATTCTCGGCCAGAAGGAGTACCTTGCCGGCAGCCGCGCCGCTATTCGCGTCATTGTCTTCGACGCCAAGAGCAACCAGGTGCAGACGGGCTCGCTGCGGATCAATCTGTTGATCCCCAACCAGGCGCCTGTCGCGCTTTTCGCCGGAAAGCTCAACCGGCGCGGCACCATCGAGGCCGGCTTCCGATTTCCCGCCGGGCTGACCGGCAACTGCATGCTACGCTTCGTCGCCGACACTCCCATCGGCTCAACGGAAACCACGCAGTCCATCGAGCTGAAGGACAAGGCCTCGATTCTTCTGACCACCGAAAAGCCCATTTATCAACCCGGCCAGACCATCCATGCTCGCGCGCTGGCCTTGGACCGCGCCAGTTCCCAGGCCGTTGCCGGCCGCAAGCTGACCTTTGTGCTGGAGGACTCTCGCGGCAACAAGGTCTTTCGCAAAGCTACCGAGACCGACAGCTTCGGCATCGCTTCAGCCGAGTTCGCGCTGGCCGATGAGGTGAACCTGGGCGATTATCACCTGCGGGCGCTGATGGGCGATCCGGAGGCTCCGGCAAACACCGCGGAGCTGACGCTCGATGTGGAGCGCTACGTTCTTCCCAAGTTCAAGGTGGAGATTGAGTTTCCGCAGAAGGACAGCAAGCCGCGGCGCGACTACCGGCCCGGCGACCACGTTACGGGCACGGTGCGCGCCAACTACTTCTTCGGCAAGCCCGTCGCGCGCGGCGAGGTCGTGGTCAAGGCCAAAGGCATGGACGTGGCTGTCTTCGATGCGGCTGCATCAAATGGCAATACAGACGACAACGGCGCCTATCGCTTCGATCTGACACTGCCTGCCTACTTTGCAGGACGCCCGCTCAGTCAGGGCGCGGCCAGCGCGCTCATCGAAGCTTCCGTCAAGGACTCAGCCGAGCACACTGAGAGCCGCGGCGAATCGATTACCGTCAGCCAATCGCCGCTCCTGATTACCGCAATTCCCGAGGGCGGAACGCTGATCCCCAACCTTGAGAACGATATCTTCCTCCTTAGCTCTTATCCCGACGGCACTCCCGCTCGCGCCACGCTCATCGTTCACCCTCCCGGCTCTACCGTGCGCACGCCGGAGCAGGCTCAGGACCGGCAACTCTCCACCGATGCGTCCGGCATCGCCGTCCTGCGCCTCAATCCCGGCGCCGGCATCCGTTCCTTGCGGGTCGAAGCGGACGATCATCGCGGCAACCGCGTCACTGCCACTGTCCCCCTCGAGACCCGCGGCGGAGCGGACCAGATTCTTCTTCGCGCCGATCGCGCTGTCCTCAAGGCCGGCGACCGCATTCAGCTCAAGGTGCTTTCTACCCGCTCCCGAGGCACGGCTTATGTAGACTTCGTCCGCAACGGCCAGACCATCCTGACGCGCGATCTGGAACTTGAAAACGGGGAGGCGGAACTCGCCGTGGACGCCACGCCGGAGATGGCCGGCACGCTCGACATCGACGCCTACCTCTTCGGCCGCGACGCTCAACCCGTCGCCGACCATCGCCTGGTCTTCGTTCAGCCCGCCGAGGAGTTGAAGATCGAGACCACCGCCGACGCGCCCGCCTACCTGCCCGGCGCCGAAGCCCGCATCCGCTTCCACGTAACCAACGAGCGCGGCGAGGGAGTCAGTGCGGCCATCGGTCTGGAGGCCGTCGATGAAGCGGTCTTCGCTCTGGCCGAAAAGCAGCCGGGCTTCGCCAAGGTCTTCTTCTACCTGGAGCAGGAGTTGCTGAAGCCCCGCTACGAGATTCACTCGCTTTCAATGAACGGCGTGGTGGAGGACGCCGGCGAGGAGGCAGCCGCTCCCCAGGATCGTGCCGCCCGCGCGCTCTTCTCTGCAACCGAAACCGTGAACCCCCATTCGCTCGACACCGAGGCTGGACGCACTGTGCCGCAAACGAGATTCGAAGAGTACCAGCAGCGCTACCAAGCCGCCTTTCTGGATCAGGTCCGGCAACTTGCCGAGATGCTCGACAAGAAGATATCGACTCATTCTTCGGATAACGAGATCGTCAATGAATTCAAGAGGCTTGCGCTCAACGGCGACTCACCGCCGCGCGACGCATGGAACACCTCCCTGCGCATTGAGCCGGTGCGCTGGCGGTGGGGTAGAGACCGCGTCTTCCTGGTGCGCAGCGCCGGACCGGATCGGCGGTTCGACAGCGCAGACGACCTGGTCGTCTATCTCAGGGCGGGCTCCAGCAGCGTTGTCACCCAGCCTGGCCAGGGCGGTTCGGTCGGCCTGCACATCGAACACGATCGCGGCGCGGTGAACGGCCAGGCGGAGGTCACCGGCACCGTCACCGACGCCACTGGGGCCGTCATTCCGCGCGCCACCGTCACGCTTCAGCAACTCTCTGCCGCCGGCACGCGCACCGCTCACGCCAACGACGCCGGCCAGTTTTCCTTCGCCGGCCTGCCCGCAGGCCGCTACCGCGCAAGAATTCAATCGCCCGGCTTCATGAGCGCCTCAAGCAGCTTCTCGCTGCAGCCGCGAGACCGCGCCGTTCTCTCCGTCACGCTGGAGGTCGGCGCAGTGACCCAGGCCGTGACGGTAACAGCGGCGCCGGCTGCCTTTGGCGTTGCCGGGATGCAGGTGATGGGCAGAGAAATGGACGCGAGGGCAATGCCGGCGGCAGCGGGCGCGATGTTTGCCGAGAATTTCATGGCCGAAGCGCCAGCCGATCGCCTGATGGCACTCAAGAAATCGGCTGCGGAGCCTTCTGCCCAAGCTCCTAACGAACCATCTTCGCCCGCCGCTGCACGCGTTCGTTCCTGGTTCCCGGAAGCGCTCTACATCAACCCCGAGATTCTGACCGACGGCCACGGCGACGCCAGCATCTCCATCCCGCTGGCCGACTCCATCACCACCTGGCGCCTGGCCATGCTCGCTTCCACGCAGTCGGGCGCGCTGGGCAGCGCCAGCGCCAGCCTCAAGGTCTTCCAGGACTTCTTCGTGGACCTCGATCTGCCCGTCACGCTTACCCAGGGCGATCGCGTTTCGATTCCCGTCGGCGTCTACAACTACTCCGGCAAGGCCGGCAAAGTCAGCCTCAAACTTCAGCCTGAAGACTGGTTTTCCCTGGAAAACGACGCCTTCGAGAAGAATGTGTCCGTCGAATCGGGCCAGGTTGGCGGCGCGCAGTTCACCCTTAGCGCCACGCGCATCGGCAAATTCAAGCTCACGCTCTCGGCCCACATGGAGGACGCCCAGGGCGCGAACGCCCGCGAAGATATTGTCGTTCGCGAGATCGAAGTCATTCCCAACGGCCGCGAACAGGACCTCGTCTTCAACGGACGGCTCGACAGCCGCGTTCATCACGATCTGGCCTTTCCCGCCGGCGCCATTCCCGACGCAACCAGTATTCTGGTGCGCCTCTATCCCGGCCCGCTCAGCCAGGTCATCGAGGGCATGGACAGCATCCTGAGCATGCCCGGCGGCTGCTTTGAACAGACTTCGTCGAGCACCTATCCCAACGTCCTCGCGCTCGACTACATGAAGCGCACCGGCAAGCTCACCCCGGAGATTCACGCCAAGGCCGAGGGCTACATCGCCAACGGCTACCAGCGCCTGCTTACCTTCGAGGTTCCGGGCGGCGGCTTCTCATGGTTCGGCCAGGCGCCGGCCAACAAGATCCTTACCGCTTACGGCCTAATGGAATTCAGCGATATGTCCAAAGTCTCCGACGTCGATCCGCGGCTCATCGAGCGCACCGCCGAGTGGCTGGTCAGCCAGCAGCAACCCGACGGCAGTTGGAAGCCGGATACCTCCTTCATCAACGAAGGAGCGACCAATCGCTACAACTCCGACGTGCTGCGCATC
>JBEKCX010000215.1:0-5131 GCA_050014655.1 Occallatibacter sp.
CGTACTTGGGCGTCACCGATTGGGATCAGTCGGCTAAGCCGGGAACAGAGGCTTACGTGGTACACGACCTGCAGACGCTGGATAGCAACGCTCAAGTTCTGGATCAGATGGAGGCGCTTTCCACCACCGACAACAGCGGGGAGTAGTTTGTTCCGTGCAGGTGAGGGCGGAAGCGGGGAGAGATGAGAACCGGGAGAGACAATTCGGGAGCCATGAGCCGCGCGGCATTGGTTGCGGCGATTGCGCTTCTGTGCGTCTCCGCTGCCTGGGCGCGCGGCCAGCGTGAAAGCGCGCCGGCGCCGCGTCCGGCCGGCGGGCCGGCGATGCGCGCTGCCGGAACCAGGACTCAAAACGGCCGGCCTCAGGCCGCCGGACGTCAGCCGTACAGGCCTCAGTACCAAAACCGCCCCGCCCCGCAGTCTCCAGGCAGGATGCCAAGAAACGCGGTGCAGCGTCCCGCGCCCGGCTACGCGCCGCCTGGGCTCAGGCCCGGCTCTCAGGGGGCGGCGCCTGGTTCGGTGTATGCCCGGCCCGGTTACCCTGCCTCGCCCAACGCGGTCCCCCGCAGCACAATTCACGTCTATTCCAGCGCGGCGCCGCCAGGGCACCTGGGCGACTGGCTCAATCAGCACCGCGGTCTTCCTGTCCAGGAGCAGGAGCGGATGCTGCGCAGCGATCCCAGCTTCTACCGGCTTCCCCCCGCGGACCAGCAGCGGCTGCTGCGGCAGTTGCACCAGGTGAACCAGTTGCCCGAGGAGCAGCGGCAGCGCCGGCTGGCCCGGGCCGAGGCTTTGGAGCACATGACGCCCCAGGAACGGATGAGCCTGAACCTCTCCAGCCGCCGCCTGGCAGTTTTGCCGCCGGATCGCCAGGCGCTGGTGAAGCGGGCGTTCCAGGATCTGCGCTCCGTTCCCCTCGACCAGCGCCAGACAGTGCTCAACTCCAGCCGCTACCAGGGCGTCTTTAGCCCCGAGGAGCGCGGCATCCTCACCGACTTCCTGCGCGCCGAGCCCTACGAGCCGGCGCGATAGCCGCGCTCACCGCTTCCCCCGCGGCGCTCCGTTCTTCTCCCTTGGCTCTATAATCCCCGCAGGAGATGACGCCGTGGAATCGACTCGACACAGATGGCTTTGCGCCTTGGCCGTGGCGCTGCTCGCGGTGGTTTCGTTTGCCGGAGTCCGCGCTCAGCAAATCACACCGCAACTCACGCCAAAACTTCAGAACGCGATAGGGCACTGGCAGGTGGTTAACAGCGACGGCAGCCCCGGAGGCCATGTGGATACCTACCTGGTGGACGGCAAGCTCTTTGGCCGCGTGACCGAGGTGCGGCCGGGGCGCACTCCGCGGGATGTGTGCGACAAGTGCTCCGGCGAGTACAAGAACCAGCTCATCCTGGGCATGATCCTCATGCGCGACTTCCATCAGCAGGGAGACGACTGGATGGATGGAACGGTGGTGGACCCGGAGAATGGAAAGGAATACAAGGGCAAAATCTGGGCCGTCGGAACAGACAAGCTCAAGATGCGCGGGTATATCGGCATCTCGCTGCTGGGGCGGACCGAGAGCTGGGTCAGGCTTCCCTGAGGGGGCGACGGAAGTCGCAGCTCTGAAGATCGAGACCTGGGACACGCTGCTGTTTCCTAAAGAGTCCGATAGACGATGCCGGCAAACTCGCCGCCGTTCATGAAACCCTTGCCCCAGGCTGCGTCGAACTCCGCCGTGGGATTCTTGGCCACGGCCTCCTGCTCGCTGGCTCCGCCCGCCTTGAGAGCGGCCACCTTGTCGCGCACGGCCATGAGCAGATCGCGGAAGCTCTGCAGGTTGGCCTTGGTTCCCACAGGCCCATGGCCGGGGATGATCCTGGTGCTGTTGCCGGCCACGGCGAGAGCCTTTTCGCTGGCGCGGATCATGCCGCCTATCGATCCGCCGGCGCTCTCGTCGATGAACGGGTACATGCCGTTGAACCAGATGTCGCCGACATGCAAGACATCGGCCTTGCGGAAGTAGATGTAGATGTCGCCGTCGGTGTGCGCGGGTTCGAAATGCGCCAGATCGAGAGTGTCTCCGTTGCGCCATATAGAGAGGCCGTCGTCGAGGCAGATATGTGGCAGCGCCCCGGCGGGCGAGGCGGGCACGGTGCGATGAAAGAGCGTCATTGTCTGCGGCGTGGAGAGCCGCGCGCGGGTCAGGCGATGAGCGACGATGGTAAAGCCGGCGGCGTGCATCCCCTCATTGCCGCCGGTGTGGTCGCCGTGCCAATGGGTGTTGACGAGAATGCCGGGCACGCTCGCCGATTCGGGAGCGAGGGCAGCGATAGCCTCGCGGATACGCGGCACAGCCGCGGCGTAGCTCGAGTCAATGAGCAGGTTGCCATCCGCACCAGTCTGCAAAGCCATGTTGCCGCCCTGGCCTTGCAGCAGGTAGAGGTTGTCATAGAGTTTGGTGGCTTTGACCGCTGTGCTCGCCGCGTCGTCGCGCGGCTTTGCGGCTTGCCCGGCGGCCGGCGCCGATTGCGCCGCCATCCAACGCGGAGCCATGAAGGCCGCGCCCGCCGCTGCGCCCAATTCGAGGAAGTTCCTGCGGTTCATTTCATCGAGCATTGTCTTCTCTTCTGTCCGCTCAGTCGGCTGGCTCCTGAATTCCATTGAGAACGAATGCGAAGGAGAGGCATACCTCAGCGGTCGGCGGTAACACTACACTGGTTGCTGGAGTTTGGGTTGCTCGTGTCGGCCAGGGAGCCGTCATTCTGAGCGCGAAGTTTCTCCGCCGCGCTCCTGTGCAAAAGACCTGAGAGCGCCGCGACATCATCCGACGAGAAGCTCCCCATGATCTCGCCAGAATCGCGAATCGCGCTCTCAATGGTGGCCACCTCCCGCACCCGGCCGCCCATCACAACCGCCATGCGCTGGCCAATGTTGCCGCTGGTAAAGTCGTAGAGCTTGTTACCGGCCTGGGTGGTCAGCGTGAACCGGACCACTCTCTGCCCCGAGTTCGGGTCGGTACCTGGATCGGCGGTGCGGAAGTCGTTGCCGGCCACTATCGGGGCGCGCTGCAACACATACACGCTCTCCGCCTGGGAACCGTCCCCCGTCACTCCGAGAAAACTCTTCACTTCTTCGTCCGCCGGAAGGCTGCTGCCAAGGCTGGCCGTCGCTTCCGCCTCGTCCTTGTAGGGACCGCTGACGACGGCGCGAATCTCCAGGCGGGACGCGGCATCGTCGCCATAAGGAGTGTAGGTCATTGTTGCCGGCGGCTTGATCTCCTGGGCGCAGCCGAGTTTCCAGCGAAGGTTGGTCCCGGAGGCGAGATCGAGCGCCTTCGCCCTGTAGAAATAGCTTGCCGCATTCCCATTCTCGAGGCTAGCTGGGGCGCTGCTGCCGCCCTGGTAGAAAACACTGGCGGGAATTGCATCCGCCGAAAGGATCTTGACCGCGCGAGGTTCCGGCCCCCACCCCGCATCGCTCTCTTCGTTGGCATGGCGCCAGATCAACCTGACAACAAGGAAGATTGCCAAAGCGGTAAACAGAATGGCCAGGGCGGCGATTGCGAGAGCTTTTTTCATGCAATCATTGTACGGCTGGTTTCATGCTTTTCGCGGCCTGTGTGCGGATTCTACGCCGTGCCTGCGATCGGTGGCGCTTGCCCTTCCACTCCTGGCCTGGGGCTCGCAGATCATCCTGTTGCGCCTGTGCGCCTTTCCGGCCGGCCCGATCCCGTGCCGGCTCGGTCGGTTGACTCTTGAATTGAATTGGGAACAGCTGCGAAGGAAACGTAAGCCTCAGGGTTTAAGACCCCTGTTAACGATGGGCTGCCGTGTTGCCGGGGATGAATCCCCGGGCCTACCGTTCTCGGACGGTCGACGCCTCAGAATCCCTGGTCCCAAAGGTAAGACCTTGGCAACCCGCGGAGCTGGTTGCGTTTGCAAAGGACATGGCGGACACTATACACATGATGGCCCTCCCCAGTCGCCTCATCGTTTGCTTATCGGTGTGTGTTTTGTTGCAGTCGCCGTTCTTTTGCTACGAACAGGACTCCAGGGGATCGGATACGTTACATTTCTTCCACTTTGACGGCCAGCCCTCCCCCACTTCGAACTTACGCCTCCTCCTGGAGCGTCAGGTTTCGTGGGACGATGCGGGGCCAGGTTTCTTTAATCCGTCGGGATTGCGGTTGAGCTTTGAGAAGATTGACGAACAGACGATGCCGGGAGGCCGCGTTGCGACGCGATATCGCGTGTTTGCCCCAGGCGCTCCTGAAAACAAGGTCTATGCCATTGATTCCTGGCCGGTGGACAAGAATGTCTCCGCCGATCCGCGCGATATCTACGTGAATGGACAAGGCTTGTTGATGATTCACACGCCGAAGCCCGAACAGGAATCGAGCTTCAATGCCGCCGACGATGAGTTCGAGATCGCGCCTGTGACGGAAAGCGCGGAGCCAATCCGCTATCTCTTAACCAGCAAGGATGGGCAGTTACTAGTTTTCGGCACTCTCGTTCCCCATCCTTTGGCGGCAGACGATCAGGGCTGCGGGCTTGAAGTGAGGATCGCGCAGCGTGAGTCGGGAACTCTCCTGATCGTTGCCCGCGGATTCCCAGCAAAAGCCAAGATTCCATTGGTGTTGCAGTCGGAGGGAGAGATAGCCAGCGAGATGCTGCTTACCGACTCGAATGGCCACGCTGTGATGGCCGGCAGTCCGTCTCTGCCGGACAAGGCGCAGGGAACGTTCAAGGCGACCGCGGAAGGTCCTCATTGCCTCCCCTCCGTCGTTCTGCCGTGGAGCGCTGACCCTCATGCGGCTCCGGAGAAAGCTCCGGAGAAGCCCCGGAAGCATTGAATTGAATTGCCGGGGATGAATCCCCGGCCGGCCGCTTCCGGCCTGAAAGCGTCTCAACCTTCCAGGTCTCCAAACGCGAGACCTGGCCACCCGGCAGCAACGATGAATAAGACTGAAGCCGACGCGCTGAACAGACTCATATATGTCTTCATTGGCCGTTCTCGGCTGGCTGCGTCCGGCCAATTTCGCTCATGAGGGCCAGCGCATTGCCGTCAGGGTCCTTGAAGAACGACAGCCAGAGGTCGTGGCTCTTCATTCTGGCCACCAAATGGGGTTCCTGCACAATCGGCACACC
>JBEKCX010000216.1:0-5120 GCA_050014655.1 Occallatibacter sp.
CCACCCACAGCCCTTATATTTTCACCGCATTCAACACCCTAATTCAAGCCTGGCGCGCTGGCAATAAACAGGGCAAGCGCGAGCAGGTTGCCGCTCTCATTCCAGAGCAGTATTGGGTGAGCGAGAATAACTTCGCCGCATACGCGATCCACGACGGCGTGCTGACCCCCATCTTTGAAAAGGAAATCGAGGGTAAGGAAGGCAGCGGACTGATCGACGGTGACTACCTGGATAGTGTCTCCGATCAGTTGGGCGGGGAGCTCGAAAAGTTGCTGGACATCGAATATGCCAATTGACCGACGCAATCTACCCAGCTATATCCGCAAGCCCGCTGGAGAGTGGGTTATTGTCTCGGAGAACAAGAGAAGCGCGAGGTTCCGCAAATCCGGTGACGATGACGTTCTCATCATTCAGGTGGACGGCGGCTTGATTACAACAGGTGAGCGCGCAGACTACATCGTTGCTCACGCAAGGGTTGTCGATGTCATTGTCGAATTGAAAGGAAGCGACACATCGAAAGCTATCAGACAGATTCGTGCAACGCGGCCTGTGTGGATGTGCCATGAACTGGCCGGAAAGAAACTCGGAGCCTTGGTCGTTCGCGGCCATGGCGTTCACCCCAAGGTATCGGCAAGTATTGACCGCTGGCAGAGAGAGTTTCGCAAGACATTCAAAATGAAGCTGCTGGTTGAAACCCGTAATCGTGACTATGAGTTCAGCGAATTCCTCTTGGCGGAGGGTGCTGATGCCTAACTCCACCCTCCAGGATCAACTCGACGAGATCACCGCCAACACGCGGATGTTGGTGCAGGCTGAGCGGCTTGCTGTTGGCGAGCGCGCCGTCGCCGAGATTTTCGCCAGCGGCATCGAAGACCGCATCCTGCCCGTTGGCGCTCTGGCTCTGGAGTTCGCCCTCAACGACGCCAACGGCCGGCTGGTGCGCTCGGCGGACCTGCTCGCCCTTGGCCCGCTGGTGGTCAAGTTCTTTCGCGGGCGCTGGTGCCCATACTGCGTGACGGAACTCGAAGCCTGGCGCGACCTTTACCCTCGGCTGCGCGAGCGCGGCGCCCTGATGGTGGCCATCGGCCCGCAGACCCAGCGCCAGAGCGACTTCATGGCCGGCCAGCACCGCCTGCCCTTTCCCGTCCTCAGCGACCCCGGCTGCGCTCTCGCCGGGCAGTTCGGCCTCGCCTACACCGTGCCCGAGTACCACCGCGACTACTACCTCTCCATCCTGGTCAACATCCCCTTCGTCAACGGCGAGCAGAGCTGGCGCCTGCCCATCCCGGCGACCTATGTGATCGCGCAAGACCGCAAGATCCTCCTCGCCGAGGCTCACGCCGACTTCCGCGTCCGCCCGGAGCCGGAAGAAGCCCTGGCCGCCATCATCAGCCCCGCCGCTTCGCCGCGGTTGTAAGGGCACTCCTGCTTGCAGTTCTTCTATGCGTAGACGTTGACGCTGGCAGCGCTGCCCGCATTGCCGGCGCTCACCACGCTGGGGGCGCTTCCCGAATCGCCGCTGGAGGCCGAAGCGGATGCGCCGGAGCTTGAGGCGCTCCCGGTGCTTCCGTTGCCGTCGCCGTACTTGCTTTCCAGCAGAGCCACCGTCGGGTCCGTGGTGTTCGAGGAGGGGTTCATCCCATAGGCGCTATCGAGGATGGCCGTCGCGGGGTCGGTGGGGGTGGAGGAGGAATTGCTCGAATCGGAGAGACTGAGGAGGTCGTCAACCCATTGCACGGTCTGGGCCACGGCGCTTTCGGCGTTGGCCATGGCCTGCGACGGCGTGGTCTTCAGGTCGTTCTGCACGGTGGCAAAGGCGGACTGGGCCGTGGACAGATCGCCGGAACCGATGGCGCTGCCCAGGGCCGTCATATCGGTCGCAAGCTGCGAACTGGACGATGAACCGCTCCCGCTGGCCGTGGACGAACTCTGGTTCAGTTGGTTGTAGGTGTTGAAGGCGCTCTGGGCAGCGGTCAGATTCCCCAACGCCAGGCTCTGTTCGAGCGACTGCCAGGCCTGCTGAGACGCCGAGAGGTTGCTCGACGCGGCAATGTACTGCGAGAACCCCGCGGTCGATAGCGCGGCAACAGCCATGGGGACACCTCTGCCAGGAGCTGGAAAGGCACTCCCGCATCTGCAGATTGTCGGCGCGGAGCGGAAAAAGGGAGAGAAAATGTCTCTGAACGGGGCAAACCCAAGTTCGAAATTAAAACTTCTCGAACCCTGCAACTTTTTCCCACATCGAGCATCTAAGAAAACAACAAGCAGAGGCTTCCCCTATGTAGTTCCCTCCACGAAAGGTGTCCAATCCTTTTGAAGGTCCATGTTGGACCTCTTCTCACAAACCCTCAGATTCCCCTCCTCAAATGCCTCTCAAGCGGGCCTGCCGGAAGGCAGGCCCACATGCTTTCTGCGCGCTGCGGGATGCGCCAAGGAAAAAGGGCGCGTCTCCGCGCCCTCGCCGTGGAAAGAGGAATCGTCTATTTGGCCCCAACCGAGCGCGCCTTGTGCCTGCGGAAGGCTATGCCCGCCAGGCCGAGCAGCCCGGTGCCGAGAAGCAGCAGGGACCCCGGCTCCGGAGTTTGCGCGAGCGTGGCGGAGAAGTCGACGCCAGCGCTCATACCACCGGTCTGCGCGTTAATGATGGTCAACGTGTTTGTGCCGGGAAGCAGCACAGTCCCATCCAACGAAACCGTATCCAGCCCCACCGTCGTTCCCGGGTATCCGCATGTGGGCGGATTATCTCCGCAATGGCCGTCGCCGTCAACCAGGCCAAAGGGGACAATGACCGCGCCGTTGAGCAAAACTTCCGCCGTGTCGTCGGCCAACACGCTGATACTGCCGTCGTAAGGAGTGGTTCCACCAACGGCGGTGAAGGTCGTTTGGTAGTAGTAAAACTCGTCTGGATCGGCATAGCCCCCGTTGGGGCCGGTAGTCGACAAATTCGAGACCCAACTGGAGACGCCAATAGGGCTCTCCCAAACGTTGGAGGCACTGACGTTAAAGCTCTCACCTGGGGTGATCAGGAGTCCGCCCGCTCCGCACGCTCCGCCGACGCATCCGCTAGTGATTGTCGGGCTTGCCGGGGCTACAAGCGGCTGAGTGTAATCTGTCGTGTTAAGTGGGCTGGCGCCCAGGAATTCCAGCGTACCGTTGGTGAAGTTGCTAGCGCCCCCAACGCTGTTCAGAGTGATGCTGTCGGGGTATGCCGCCGGCGCGAGCGCCAGCAGCAGCAAAGCGGGAAGAACCGAAATCTTCAAGACCGTCTTCATGAATCCCTTCCGAGCTCTCCCTCGCGGGCACTTCACAGAGCAGGAACTTCCAGGTGCAGATTCCCGCCCAAAGCCCATGGCGATAGCTCACGAGCTTCAAGCGAATCCACTGCGCCGTGTTGTGGTGATTGCAACTCGATAGCCAAACCAACGTCATTGCGAGTCAATGGTTTACGCGAACGCCTTTGTTGAATGCGCAAAGAATTGCACGAGAACTGGGCAGAAGTTTTCCCTTTATCGGCGTCGGAGAATCCAACTGGGGGAGATAAGAACCCGCCTGACGGCTCGCCTCAATCCTGAGGGCCGCGGCGATTGCGCCAGTCTTTGCCGGGGCCAAACAGGCTTCCGAGAACCACACTAGAATTGAGGGAATATGGCCAATCGAGTCCCACCGAATGTGTGCTTGAAGCTGGAACTCCCGACCGGGGAGATTCAGGTCATCGACGGCCTCTTCAACGAGGCGGGCCTGGCGCGCAGCCTTCGCGGCCATGCCGCCGGCCTCGCGCGCCGACGTCGATTTGAGCGCGCCGCGCTGGAGGAGCTCTCGCGGACGGCGCCGGCTCCCCGCGTGGCCCCCAACGGCGTTCAGTGGCTGCCGGTTCCAGGCTGGGAGAAGTTCGACTGGCTCTGGCATGGATTCAGCACCCGCAGAGGCGGCGAAAGCCGCGCCTACTGCCCCGATGATGCGCCCAACGAGCTGAATCTTGGCTTCACCCCCGAAGACAGCCCGGAAACCGTGGTCCGGAACCGGCGGCTTCTGGCCGAAGCGCTCACCGGCAACCAAGCCACGCCTCTGGTCACGCTCCGCCAGATTCATTCGAAGGCCCTCGTCCTCGCCGGGGATCAGGACGCCGCCCGCGAACGGCCATGCAAGGGCGACGGTTTGATGACCGATCAGCCCGGCCTGCTGCTGGCGGTCCAGACAGCCGACTGCATCCCGGTGCTGGTGGCCGACCGCAAACGCCGCGCGGTTGCAGCCTTCCACGCCGGCTGGCGGGGAACCGTGAAGCGCATCGTCGAGTCCGGCGTGGGGCGGATGCGCCTTGAATTCGGCTCCCGCCCCGAGGACTTGGCGGCCGCCATCGGCCCCGGCATCGGCGCCTGCTGCTACGCCGTCGGCGAAGAAGTGCTCTCCAGCTTCGAGTCCCAGTTCGCTTATGCCCGCGAGCTCTTCCGCGAGGTCTGCGATGCCGATCCGGTGCGGATCAAGTACCCCATGCTCTTTCTCACCCAGCGCGCGCCCGGCCACTCGCCCACCGGAACCAGCCTGCACCTGGATCTGGCCGAGGCCAACCGCCGCCAGTTGCTAGCAGCGGGTCTCAAGCCGAGGTCGATCCAACTGGTGGGCGGCTGCACAAGTTGCCAGCCGGAGTTGTTCTTCTCCCATCGCGCTTCCAACGGCCGCGCCGGGCGCATGTTGAGCGCGATCGGCATTCGCCCGGAGGCGGGCCGCCGGTGACGGATCGGAATCTTCAGGATGATAAGATGGTGGGCATTCTCCAAGAACAACGGAAAGGCGGCCATGACAACTGCCAGGACTGAGGGTCGGGAGTCCGCGCGGAGCGGGAATGGCAGCCTTCCCCTGGTTCGCGGCGCCGCTGTGCTGCTGGGCGCGCTGTTGCTCTCCTGGCCGGCGTTCTATAACGGCTTTCCGCTGCTTTATCCCGATTCTATGACCTATCTCAGCGATGGCCGCGTGGTGGCGCGAGCGCTGTTTCTGCATCAGTTTTCGGACTACTACGGGGTGAGGTCCTTCTTTTATAGCCTGGGCATTCTGCCCTGGCACTGGAACATCTCTCCGTGGCCCATCGTGGCCTTGCAATGCCTGCTGGTGGCGTGGGTCGTCTG
>JBEKCX010000217.1:0-7539 GCA_050014655.1 Occallatibacter sp.
AACCGCCCTGCCGGTACTCGAAAGCATTTCAGCATACCGAATTATAGTCCCAACGCCAATCGAGCTGCTATGGCGCTGCGTCCCGACCGGATTCTCGCCGATTCGGAGATTGACCCATTACTGGGTTAGGATCGTCCGTTGCATTCATTTCGGGCCAGATCAACAGAAGTCGCCGCAAGCCGCCTCACGCCCACACCACCACTCCGCCCACCGCCCGGTCGATGCGCTCCAGCGCCTCGGCCGGCAGCTTCACCCCAACCGCGCGCACGTTGTCGGCCACCTGCTCCGGCCGCGAAGCTCCGATGATCGCCGAAGCCACCTCCGGCCGCCGCAGCACCCAGGCCAGCCCCATCTGTGCCATCGTCAGCCCTAGATCCGCCGCGATCGGCTTCAGCCGCTCGACGGCCTCCAGCAGGAAATCCGAGCGGAAATGCCGCCCTGCCGTCTCCATGAAGACGTTCATCTCGCTGCTGGCCGCGCGGCTCCCCGGCGGAGGCGGCTGCCCCGGCGCATATTTCCCCGTCAGCACGCCATGCGCCAGCGGAGAAAACGCCAGGTTCCCGATTCCGTGCCGCGCGCAAGCCGGAAAGACCTTGCCCTCCGGCTTTCGCCACAGCATCGAGTACTGCGGCTGGCTGGACGAAAACGCCGTCAGCCTGCCAGCGCCCGCAACCGCCGCCGCCGCGTCGATCTGCTCCGCCGTCCACTCGCTGAACCCGATGGCCCGCGCCTTGCCCGCCTTCACCGCCCGATCCAGCGCGGCCATCGTTTCCTCCAGCGGCGTCTCCCTGTCGAAGCGGTGACACTGGTAAAGATCGATCGCATCCACGCCCAGCCGCTCGAGCGACCGCTCCAACTGCCTCTCGATCTGCGCCGCCGAAAGCCCGTGATCCGGCTCGTCTCCCACAGGAAAATACAGCTTGGTGGCAACCATGAACCGGTCTCGCGGATAAGCCCTGAGCGCCTCGCCCAGCACCCGCTCCGCCTCGCCCGCGCCATACTGGTTGGCCGTGTCGAAGAGCCTGATGCCGCAATCCACCGCGGCATGAATGCAGCGGATCGCCTGCTCGCGCGCAATTCCGCCGGCCACCGTCAGCCAGGTTCCAAAGCTCAACTCCGAGACTTCCAGCGGCCCGTTTCCCAATCGCCTTTGTTGCACACCGTCCCCAATCTCTGATGCGGATTCCAGCATCCTGCATCAAAATCGATTCTATTGCATATCCCATGAAGAAAGCGCATCATATTGGAATCATGGGCACAGCCGCAGCAAACGCGAAGCGTGCATCTCGCGCCTCTTCCGCCAAGGCGCGGAAGAAGCCGGCCGCGAATCGGCCCGCTCCGCGCAGAACCACAATCACATTGTCTCCTGAAACGCAGGAGATATTGGAGCGCTTCCGCAGCGCGACCGGACTCCCCATGAGCGAGGCCGTCTCGGAACTAATTGAGCGCACAGAGCCCCGGCCTCCCAGAGTCAAATATGTGGACGGTTTTCCCACGGCAGACATTCCCGTGGACGGAGAATGGATCACAACCGAAGACATCTTGCGCGCTCAGGCGGAACTCGGGTGATCTCCTATCTGCTCGACACAAACGTGCTTATCCCCTTGCTATGGCCCCTGCATCGCGAGCAGGAAAAGGTCCGCAAGTGGTTTTTCGCACATGCCGCCAAGTCCTTCGCTACGTGTTCATTCACGCAGGCCGGCTTCCTGCGCATCACCACTTCCCTTGAAATCATGCGCCAGCGCTATGCGCTCAGCGACGCCCGCGCATTGCTTCTTGCGCTTACGCAGCAGCCCGGTCACACCTTCTGGCATACTTCGATCGACTTTTTTGAGGCTACAGCCCCCTTTGAACGCCGCATGCATGGCCCCAAACAGATCACCGACGCGTATCTTCTCGGCATCGCAAAGCATCACGGTGGTAGACTCGCCACGCTCGACAAGGCCGTCAACAGCCTGGCAGGGCCCGAGTTCGGCGATGTGGTTGAGCTGATTGAGTAGAGGCCCGGTACCTGCATGGACTTAGCCCAGGTCGATGGGGATTCTCGCCGAATCCGAGCCGGCTTGCCGTTTTCCGTTGAAAACCCTCAACCCAATGCAATAGACTATGCAGACCCCGCCGGGCTGAACGGGTATCCCTAAGAGGTCGATTGCATCCCGGACCCGATCTTCCGGTCATCAGATAGCTTGCAAGAGAAAGGCGTGCCTGAAATGCTCATGCATTCCCCAATGAGCCGGGCGGCGATTGCCGCCCTCGTGTTGGCCGCGAGCCTGAATTGCGTTGCGATTCATGCCCAGGCCGATTTCGTCACCACCGTCGTCTCCACTCATCCAATCGCCTATTACCGGCTCGACGCGTCCTCCGGAAAGAGCCAGGCCGGAGCCACCACTTACAAGCCCGTGGGCGCCGTCGCCATAGCCGCGCCCGGAGCGCCCACCGGCGCCACAGTCAGCAAGTTCGCCAAGCTGGACGGCAGCACCGCATACTTCGTCACCACGCAAGCCGGGGGAATCACGACTGCTGCATCCATCATGGCCTGGGTCAACCTGGCCGAATTGCCCTCCAGGCCAGGCCGCTTCTTCTACGTGGCGGGCGAGTCGGAGTCCGGCAACGATCTCGACCTCCAGTTCGAGACCGACAACGCTCTCCGCTTCTATACGGCAGGCGGGGGCAACCTCTCCTATGCCGCGCCGCCCGCGTCGCTCGTCAATCAGTGGCATCTCATCTTCGCCACCCTGGATACGGTCTCGGGAGCCAGGGCAATCTACTGGGACGGCAAACCCGTTGCCACGGATAAAGGTGGCGGCAGGCCCGGCAAGACCAGCGCCTTCAACATCGGCTACAGCATCGTCTTCCCCGGCCGGTTCTTTCACGGCGGCATCCAGGACGTCGCCCTCTGGAATCGCGTCCTCAAGCCGAATGAGGTAGCCGCCATCTATAGTGCGAGCCAGTCCAGCGCATTCCCGCCTGTGGCGCCCCCGCCGCCTCCCTCAGCCGGCCCCAGCGCCCCGTTGCCCGCCACAGGTCCGTTTGCCACCACCGCCAAGGTGGAGATCGAAGACGCCAACGGTCCCGTCCAACTGCGGCGCGAGGAGCAGATCGCCTACATGTTCCTTTCTGCAATCGAGATCATCGAGCACAATTGCCAGCTCACCCTCCAGCATGTCTGCCCCATGAATCAGATTCTGTCGGGATCGTATCCCAACGGCGCCAACATCGAGCATTTGAAGTTCGATCCCAACAAGACGGATCCCAACTACGTCTACACGCTGGCGGCCTCCGGCATGGCCTGGGAAGCCCATGCCAATCCGAAGCGGCCCGGCCTGAAGGGCTTCTGCTTCATGGCCCGAAACGTCGGAACGACGACCGCAACCTATAACCCCGCCGGAAGCGCCGGCTGGGTCGACAAGGAACTTGGAAACCGCGGCATGGAAGGCGATTCCTTCGCAATCCAATAGGGTCGCAGCGCCTCCCGGTTTCAGTAACCGACCCCGTGCCCCATCCTATCGTCTGCGGCGGCGGACGAAGGGATGGGAAGACACAATCCTCGACCCGCCTTGTTCTTGCGGGAGACCTGCGCTCCCGTGCGCCTCCTCGCGCTCCGCAGACCCCGGCGTATGATTGTTCCAGCCCGAGAGGGTCTGCCAACTTCGCAGTCAAAAGGGAATCTTCACATGACGAGGAGCGTTCGGTTGCGCCCTGCTCTTGTCCTTGTTTCCGTGTTGTTTATCCTCTGCACACTCTCCGCCGCACAACAGGCGAGCGAGCCCCAGAACGCACCTCCAAGACTTGAAGTGAACGTCAACAGAGTGTTGGTGCCGGTTGTGGTTCGCGACAAGCAGGGGCGCGGCGTGGGCGACCTGAAGAAGGAAGACTTTCAAGTCTTCGACAATGACAAGCCGCGTCCTGTCACCGCGTTCACCGTCGAGAAACGCGGAGCAGTGGAAACCAATGCCGGCGCGGGCGCCGAGAGCGGTGCGCAGCCGCCCGCCGCCAACGCCGCGCCCCAATCGCCTGCGGCGCAGCGCCGCTTCATCGTCTTCCTCTTCGACGACATGCACCTGGGTTTCGAAGACCTGGCGCAAGCCAAGAGCGCTGGCGTGAATGCGCTGGCCGCGGCGTTGGCCGATTCGAATATGGCCGCCGTGGTCTCCACCTCCGGAAAGGTAAACAGCGGCTTGACCCGCGATCGGACGAAGTTGCAGGACGCGATCCAGAGCCTGTCTCCGCGCGGGCTGCCGCGCTCTGAAAAGGCCGATTGTCCCGCCATCGACTACTACCAAGCCGACCTCATGTTGAATAAGCACGACCCCGCGGCAAACCAGGACGCGCTGGCGCAGGTCTTCAACTGCGACCCCGGCATCAATCCGAGAAGAGACGCTCTCGTGGCTCAGAAGCTGGCGGAGGCAGCCGCCGACCGTGCTCTGGAGATCGGCGGTCAGGATGTTCGAACACCTTCGCCACCATCGCCGAGCTTGTTCACCGCATGGCCTCTCTGCCAGGGCAGCGCTCGCTCATCCTGGTCTCGCCCGGCTTCCTCAGCGTTGAGCCGGCGGCGCTGACCGCGG
The DNA here is from genome assembly GCA_050014655.1 of Occallatibacter sp. Classification (GTDB taxonomy): domain Bacteria; phylum Acidobacteriota; class Terriglobia; order Terriglobales; family Acidobacteriaceae; genus Telmatobacter. Next base: position 4,569 of record JBEKCX010000217.1, read on the forward strand.
AGTCGCGCATTTTGGACCTGGCGGCGCAGTCGAATGTGACCGTCAGCGCCTTGGATGCGCGCGGCTTGTACACCACAGCCTTGACCGCCGCCGACAACGTTCAAGGGGCTCCTGCGGGAACCAGGGGAGAGTTCCGCGCCGCAGCCATGAGGGCGGCCGAAAATGTGATGGCGGAACTGGCTGACGGCACCGGCGGCACGTTCTTTCACTCCAGCAACGATCTGGATGCCGGACTCAAGAGCCTGACGGAGGCGCCGGAGGTCATCTACCTGCTCGAGCTCTCGCTCGACAACGTGAAGCCGGACGGCGCCTATCACCGCCTGAAGGTTAAGGTGGACAGGACCGGCCTGGATTTGCAGGCGCGCCGCGGCTATTTCATGCCCAAGCCGGAGAAGACCAAAAGGTAGCCCTCGCATGCCCGCTTGCGAGTAGCTTCGGCGCAGCAGCCCTGCGCCGCCCGCTCCCTGGCCGGGGGGCGGTGGTTTATCCTGCTGTTTACGCATGATGAACGAAGAGATTCCCAATCTGACGGCATGCGCTCGACAAGGCCTTTGCCTTGCTCGAGCGGCAGGCACGCGAAGGAGCTGCGGCGCTGAGCGGCGAACCGGCGGTCGAGGCTTTTCGCCTGCAATGGCTGGGCCGTAAACAGGGGCGGCTCAAAGAGGTTTCGGAGCGCTGGATGAAGGCCGCTCCTCCAGAGGCCCGGAAGGCGCTCGGCCTGCGCTTCAACGCCCTCAAACCGGTGGTCGAGTCGCTGCTGGACGCGGCCCTTGGCTCCGGTCCGACCGATGCCGTGCTGGCCGGCGAGGCTCTCGACATTACCCTGCCCGGCACCCGCCGGCTGACCGGCGCCGAGCATCCCATCACCCGCACCATGAACGAAATCACCGGCGTCTTTGCCGCGCTGGGCTACTCGGTCGGCGTGGGCCCCGAGGTCGAGACCGACTACTACAACTTCGAGTGCATGAACTTCCCCCCCGATCATCCGGCGCGCGACACCCAGGACACGCTGGTTGTCTCCGGGCAGGAGCGGCGTCCGCGCCGCGACCGGTTGCTGCTGCGCACGCATACTTCTCCCGTCCAGATGCGGACCATGGAGGCGCAGCCGCCGCCGGTGCGCATCGTCATTCCCGGCAAGGTGCATCGCAACGACGCCGCGGACGCCACCCACTCGCCCATCTTCCATCAGGTCGAGGGGTTGTGCGTGGACGCGAACATCACCTTCAGCGACCTCAAGGGCACGCTCGACCACGCCATGAAGGCCCTCTTCGGCTCGGCGGTCAAGACGCGCTTCTTTCCGTCCTTCTTTCCTTTTACCGAGCCCAGCGCGGATGTGCAGATCAGTTGCATCTTCTGCGGCGGCAAAGGTTGCCGCAAGTGTAAGAACTCGGGCTGGATCGAGCTGCTGGGCTGCGGCATGGTCGACCCCGTGGTCTTTGCCTTTGCGGCCCAGAAGCAGCCTGCCTACGATCCCAAGAAGATCTCCGGCTTCGCCTTCGGAATGGGCGTGGAGCGTATTGCCATGATGAAGTACGGCATCAGCGAGATTGGGTCGCTGTTTGCTGGAGATATGAGGTTTCTGAATCAGTTTGTTTGAGGAGCGCACGCTAACTTGCTACAGGGCAAACAAGAATGAAGATTGTGACTAGATGGCTACGTAGTTATCTCCCCGAGTTGCCTGTCGGCGACGCACAACTGGCCGAAGACCTGACTCTGCGCGGAATCGCCGTCGAAGGCGTCTTCTCGCTCGGCCCCGGCAACGGCTCGCTCTTCGAGATGGACATTACCACCAACCGCGTGGATGCGATGAATCACTATGGCGTCGCGCGCGAGGCGGCGGCGATCTACGGGCTGGATCTTCCTCCACTCGCCTATGAACTCCCGAAGGCCCGCCCGTCCGGCAAGGACTTTTCGGTGCGCATCGAAGCCGAGGACGCCTGCGGGCGCTTTACGGCGCGCGTCCTGCGCGGCATCGCCATCGGCGACTCGCGAGACTGGTTTCAGGGTGCGGAAGTGTCCACCTACTTTGGGCTGCTCGAACAGAAGCGCATCTCCAACGCCGTGGATGCCACCAACTTCGCCTGGCTGGCGATGGGACAGCCGACCCATGCCTTCGACCTGGACAAGATCGAGGGCGGCATCGTGGTGCGCCGGGCGCGCCAGGGCGAGCGGCTGAAGACGCTGGATGGCGTGGAGAGGACGCTCGATGCGGAGGATCTGGTTGTGGCCGATCACGCCAAGCCGCTGGCGCTGGCCGGGGTGATGGGCGGCTGGGAGACGATGATTACGCCCGAAACCACGAACGTGCTGGTCGAGGCGGCCTGGTTCGATCCCATGGCGGTGCGCCATACAGCGCGGCGCCACGGGCTGCACACCGACGCCAGCCATCGCTTCGAGCGCGGCGCGGACTTCAATGCCGCGCTGCTGGCTTCGGCGCTGGTGAGCAGTATTCTGCTGGCTAACGGAGGCTGGCTCGAGGGAGAACTGGTCGACGCGCGGGTTGAGGCCATCGAGGCGCGGGTGGCGCGCCGCGCGCCCGTTGCAATGGCGCTCAGTGAAGTGCGGCGCATCTTGGGCGCGACGGTTGACAAGGGCGGTATCACACACGATACGGTAAGGGGAATCTTGGTGGCTCTTGGATGCAAGGCTGAACCCCAGATGACCCGTTTTCGGAGAAGCCTTGATAACCAACTAGAAACTGCTGAGCCGGGGGATCTTAATTTCACGGATATTGCTGGGGATCCAGACAAATGGCTTGTTACCCTGCCCAGTTGGCGCCTGGACCTGGAGCGCGAGATCGACCTCATCGAAGAGGTGGCGCGGATCTACGGCTACAACCGCTTTGCCAACACGCTGCCGCCCTTTGGCGAAGGCGTGCGCGCGCTGCCCTGGGCGGAGAAGGAATCCGAGGTCCGGCGCGCGCTGCTGGCTGCCGGCTTCCATGAGGCCATTGGCAGCACCTTCTGCTCCG
>JBEKCX010000218.1:0-5087 GCA_050014655.1 Occallatibacter sp.
ATGACAAATGCTGAGGTTTGAAGTATCCCACCCTAGCCGCAAAGACAAAGGCGCGGCGAGGGTGGGGCACCCACTCAGGATGACAAGCGAGAGTGAATGGGACACAACTTTACAGCCCCAGCTTGGCCCACAGCGCATCCACGCGGGCTTTGGTGGCGCGATCCATCTCGATCATCGCCGGCCAGGGGCGCTCGAAGCCTTCGGCCTTCCATTTGCGCGTGGCGTCGATGCCCATCTTCGATCCGTAGTTGGGCAGGCGCGAGGCATGGTCGAGCGAGTCCACGGGCCCCAGCGTGAACTGAATGTCGCGCTCGGGATCGATGTTGTTGGCCACGTGCAAGGTCACTTCGGCCAGGTCCTGCACGTCGCAGTCCTCGTCCACCACCACAATGCACTTGGTGAACATGGCCTGGCCCAGCCCCCAGATGGCGCTCATCACCTTGCGCGCCTGGCCGGGATAACTCTTGCGGATCGACACTAACATCAAGTTATGAAAGACGCCCTCGACGGGCAGATGAATGTCGACGATCTCGGGGATGGTCATCTTCATGGCGGGCAAGAAGATGCGCTCGACGGCCTTGCCCATCCAGGCGTCCTCCATGGGCGGCTTGCCCACGATGGCGGCGGCGTAGATGGGGTCGCGGCGATGGGTTATGCAGGTGAGGTGGAAGACCGGGTAGAGGTCGGTGAGGGTGTAGAAGCCGGTGTGGTCGCCAAAGGGGCCCTCGGAGCGCAGCTCGCCCAGCTCGACGTAGCCCTCGAGGACGATCTCGGCGTGGGCGGGGACTTCGAGATCGACCGTCTCGCACTTGACGATCTCCACCGGCTTGCCGCGCAGGAAGCCGGCGATGAGGAACTCCTCGACCTCGGGCGGCGCGGGAACGATGGCGGCAAAGGTGGTGGCGGGATCGGTGCCGATGGCCACGGCAACATCGAGCCGCGAGCCTTGCAGGTTGCCGAGAGCCACTTGCGGCATGCCGCCGATGGGGCCGTCGGGGATACTGACCGCGCCGCCGGCTGACTCGGCCATTGCTGCTACGCGGGCCGTGCTTGGGTCCGCATCAGCCGACTGAGAGGCTGCCGTACGCAGTACCTCGCGATAGTGCTCCGCTGCGACCTTCTGCCGCTGCCAGTGCATGCCGGTGGTCTGGCCGTCGTAGACCTGCATGCGATACATGCCGATGTTGCGCTTGCCGGTGCGCGGGTCGCGGGTGTGCACGCAGGGCAGGGTGATGAAGCGGCCGCCGTCGTGGGGCCAGCACTTGAGGATGGGGAAATGGTTCAGATCAAAGTTGTCGCGGCGAATGACTTCCTTGCAGCGGGCCTCTTTGGCGCTGACAGTCCTGGGAAATGCGCTGGTCAGCGCGCCCAACTGGGGCAGCATCTTGAGCTTGTCGAAGAGGCCCGTTGGGGGCTTGACGTTCATGAGCGCATGAATCCGCTCAGCGATCTCGTCCAGCCGCTCGACGCCGAGGGCCAGGGCCATGCGCCGCTGGCTGCCGAACTGGTTGATGAGCACCTTGTGGCCGGGATGGCCCTTGACGTTTTCAAAGAGCAGCGCCGGGCCGCCGGGCGCGTAATTGGCGTGCGAAGCGGAGCTGGCGGGGGCGGCGGCGTGGGATCTAGCGCCGATCTTGGAGACGCGATCGGTAATCTCGGTAATTTCCAGCTCCGGCGAGACCTCTTCGCCGATTCGCTTGAGTTCGCCGGCATCTTCCAGTGCTTTAATCCAATCGCGCAAGTCGTCGTAGGGCAAAGGGGGCGCTCCTCTCCCTTCATACTACGGCCTTTGGCGGCAGGGGAGTCGATGAAGGCCAGGAGTTATGGATTTGCGGTTTCGGCGGGGCAGGCGCGGAAGAACGCGATTCTACGGTTGAGCCTGTTGGCCAGAGGCGGCGGGCGCGGCGGATGCCTCCTGCTGATTCCTGGCGGCAAACCAGTTGCGGTCCCAGAGATTCTTGTAGAAGGCGCCAGTCAGCTCCGCTGCGCGAGGGCCGAACGTGGCCCGGCCGCCTTCGAGAAAGAAGACCGTCACCAAACTGCCTTGGGGCGAGTCGGAGTAGGAGGCGAACCAGCCGAAGCGGGTTCCCTTATTGGAGCAGGTTCCGGTCTTGCCGAAGACCGGCAGCTCATTGAAGGTGGCGCGCAGGCTGCGAGCGGTGCCGTACTCCACCGCGCCGGCCATGCCGTCCTGCAGATCGGGAACGTACTTGGCGATATCCAGGGTGCGCTTGATCTTGGGCTCCAGGGCGGCGGCTTCTTCGGGCGTGGTGGGGTGCTGGAGGTAATAGAGGGTTCCGCCGTTGGCCAGCGCGGCCACGTAAGCGCCCAGTTGCAGGGGGGTGAGCGAGACGCCCTGGCCGAAGCTGCACATGCGGGCCACGCCGCCCTCGGAGGCGGGCAGCTCCTGGTCGGGATAGACGCCCAGTTGTTCGCCGTCGATGTGGTATCCGGCCAACTCGCCCAGCCCGAACTGGTTGGCGTAGTAGCGGACGCGCTCAAAGCCCAACTCGCGGCCCAGTTCCTCGAAGTAGAGGTTATTGCTCTTGGCCAGCGCGTCGGTCATGTTCATGTGGAAGCCGCCCAGCTCCACCGGCGTGTCGCGGGTGACCAGGCCCTCGGCGAGCGCCGCCATGGCCACGGTGATCTTGATGGTCGAGCAGGGCTCGGCTCCGGGCGAGAGCGCCAGCTTCTGGTTGACCATGGCCAGGATGCGGCCATTGGTGGGGTCGATGACCACGGCGGTGCCGTTCATGTCGCCCAGCGCATCGATCGCCGCCTGACGGACCACCGGATCCTCGCCGGCCGTCACGTCGCCGGCAAAGAGGTCTCCCTTGGCAAAGGAGCTGGCGGTGAACCGCTCGTAGTAATGATGGCGGCGTCGCGGGGTGGCGGCCACCCGGCGCACGCTGGCTCTCGCCTGGCCTCTGGGGGTCAACCGGGCCTGCGGACGGGAGGTCGCGCTGCGGAATGTGGTCTGCGCGCCTGCCGGTTTGGCTCCATGCGCCGCGGCTGCATGATGAGGACCGGCTCGATGAGACTCGGCCAGTCGAGCTTCCCCGGTCTTGGCATGATGCAGCGTGCGCGGGGCATCCAGCGCCCACGCGCCCGCGGCGCCGATGCCGCAGCCGATGAGAGCCAATCCAACCGATGAAACCCAAGATAGCTTCATCCGGTCAACATCCTCTCCACCAAGGAATTCAAGCAGCGCGCCCGCGCGTGGGCAGCGCAAATCGAGCTTATCGGCCATTCCGCGGCCGCTTTCAGTCTTTCTCGGGGAATTCGGCTACTGTATTCCAGCCTCTGCGGCCCCGAATGTGATCCCAATCACCCCTTATTACTACCCGTTTATTATCTTCACAATAGCCAGCGGAACGGCAATGCCCATTTGATGTTAGCCGGTGCCCAGAAGATGCTGAGGCAGGTTGCACTTTGCGGCCATGGTTCTCGACTCCAAAACGGAACCGCTTTCCTAGAACTGCATTCGGCGCATGAACGTGGGAGTTTCCAACTCCCGGAACGCCTCCTCGTCGGGATCGGTGAAGAGCACCATAGCCGGATGAGCGCGGTACTCTTCCGCGGCAGAAGGAGCCCTCACGCCGCTGCCGAAATCCGAGGCGTAGTCCCTGGGCAGGGGCGTGTAGGACGGCTCCTCGTCGATCTCGGCGAAGCGCGACCGGGCCTCCTCGGCCTCCGGTTCCCGCCGTGACTCGCGCTCCGTTTCCGCCTCCACGACGGTGAGCGTGGATGCCGCAAGGCCCGCTGATCCTCCGGCCAGCGATTCCGCCGAGAAAAAGCAGGGCTGGCAAACCGACATCGCCTGCTGCATCTCTTCCTTCTCTTCTTCCGCCTGGCTCAGGAAGCGTGGCGCGGCAGGCTCCGGCTCGCGCATCCAGCTCTCAGGCGCCACGACGGGCACTGAAACCAGGGGCACTGAAACGACCGGCGCGTCTTCCACGGTCAACATGCGCGCGCGCCGCTCCGGCATCTGGTCGCGGAAGCCGGTGGCGATCACGGTGATCTTGACCTCGTCGCCCATCTTCTCGTCCTGGACCGCGCCAAAGATGATGTTGGCGTCCTCGTGCGCGGCAGACTGGATCAGCGACGACGCCTCATTGACCTCAGAGAGCTTGAGCGAGCTGGAGCCGGTAATGTTGATGAGGATGCCGCGCGCGCCGTCGATGGCGCCGGCCTCGAGCAGCGGCGAAGCCATGGCCGCCTGGGCCGCTTCAATGGCGCGATTGGCGCCCGAGCGGACCGCGGTGCCCATGACCGCGTGGCCCATGCCGGCCATGGTGGTCTTCACGTCGGCAAAGTCGCGGTTGATGATGCCGGGGATGGTGATGATGTCGCTGATGCCCTGCACGCCCTGGCGGAGCACGTCGTCGGCGATGCGGAAGCTCTCAAAGAAGCCGGCGTCCTTGGCCACGGCGAGCAGCTTCTCGTTGGGGATCACGATCATGGTGTCAACGCTCTCGATCAGCTCCTTCATGCCGCGCTCGGCCTGCATCAGGCGGCGCTTGCCCTCGAAGCCGAAGGGGCGGGTAATCACAGCCACGGTGAGGATGCCCATCTCGCTGGCCAGGGAGGCAATGACCGGCGCCGCGCCGGTACCGGTTCCTCCGCCCAGGCCGGCGGTGACAAAGACCATGTCGGCGCCTTCGAGGGCCTCGATGATCTTTTCGGAGTCTTCGAGGGCGGCGCGCCGGCCCACGTCGGGGTTGGCGCCCGCGCCCAGTCCGGCGGTGAGCCGAACGCCGAGCTGAAGCTTGATGGGAGCCTGCGACAGCTTGAGCGCCTGCACGTCGGTGTTGGCGGCAATAAACTCCACGCCCTCCATGTGGGCCTGGATCATGCGGTTGACGGCGTTGCCGCCGCCTCCGCCCACGCCGATCACCTTGATGCGGGCGCCGCGCAAAGGCTGTTCGTGGTATTGAATGCGCATCTCTCCGGCTTCGTTTTTCTGCTGTTCCATAACGGCTTCAGTCTCCTGATTCATGACGTGACTCCCGGACGCGGTTGCTGGTTGAAAGCTAAAAACTGGCTGCGAAGATGGCGCGCAGCTTGGCGCGCAAGCTGTTGGTTTC
>JBEKCX010000219.1:0-5077 GCA_050014655.1 Occallatibacter sp.
GCTGCGATTGTAAGTCGGGACAACGACATCAAGCTTCACAACTGCTGCCTCTCACCTTCGATTTACTTTCTTTCGCGCTGAGAAGAAGACACCTATCCGTGTCTTCCAGTCTTTCATCTCCCGGCCCGGCATCTTCCAGAGGATATGGTATCGCGCCCGCCGGAGGTGCCGCGGGGTCTGCGAGGCCAATGGCTTCGGGCGGTTTCGATTTGGGCGGTCGCGCACGTGCGATAATGCTTCTGGCGGCAGGGGGGAACGGGAATCCCGGACCCAAAGGAGCGTCTTCTTAGATGGCGGTGAATTCCGTTTCGGTGGTGGTCCCCCATTACAATCGCCCGGATTTCGTTCGCGAGGCGCTGCTGTCGATCCATGGTACTTGAGTGATCCCAGCCCCAATCTGATTCCGCCCGGATGGCGCCGCATCCAGAGGCAGGCGCCCGCCAGCTAGCGCATCTCCGCAGTTGCCGCGATTCGGGCGCCAATTCCATCGGCGTACCGGCATCGCCCAGGGCGTGGAATCGCTTCGAGGTTGCCTCCGCTCTGCGGTATCCTATGAGGTGGAAGCGCCTCAGTCGCTGTTCTCTTTGGGATCTTCCGCCGGATGCTCGTCTCGGAGCCGCATGACCGCTCCCGCTGCAACATCCCGACTGGGATGCCGCCGAAGCCCACCACTGGGCCGATGAATGGAGTCGGAGGATGTACTCTTGAAGGTCTATGCGTACTTGGCCGGCGACAGGAGCAACTTCGGCGACGACCTGAATCGATGGCTGTGGAGCAGGCTCCTTGGCTCTTCTTTGGATGTTGACGACGGAACCGTTGTGCTTGGCATTGGCACAACGATCTCCCGCGAGCTGTTGCCATCGGCCAAAAGGTACATCGTTCTCTCCAGCGGGGTGGGCTACGGCGCGATACCCGCGGATTTCGGCGGCCCAAACTGGGAGGTACTGGCGGTCCGCGGTCCGTTGACAGCCGCGGTGTTGAATCTGTCCGGCGAAAAGGCGATTACCGACGGCGCGGCATTGCTGCGGCTCCTTCCCGAGTGTGAGCCGCTGCCCGCCTCCGAACGCCGCGGCGTTGCCTTTATGCCCAATTTTGAAAGACTAGCTCTCGGCAACTGGAGGCAGGCATGCGAGGCGGCAGGCTTTGAATTCCTCAATCCCTTCGCCGACAGCGAGCAGACGGTTCAGCGCATTCGTAGGGCAAAGCTTGTAATCGCCGATGCCATGCATGCGGCCATTGTTGCAGATGCGCTCCGTGTTCCCTGGATACCCGTTGTTCTCTCGCCGCAAAACAGCAGCTTCAAGTGGTTTGACTGGACCATGAGCCTGAATCTCCCTTATCGTCCCACCAAGATACCCGCATCCACACTGATGGAAGCGGTGCGGAATACAGCAGTCCGTTTCATTGGGCCCAGATATTACTTTGAAGATCGGAATGCCGCAGAGGCGATCGAGCATTACAGGCGCGTCGCGCGGCTCAAGTCCCGGCGGTATTGGCCCCTGTGGAGATGGTGCGCGATGAAAGTTGCTTGCTCCATTCCGATGCGAATCTTCAAGTCGGCTCCGCTTAGGGGATTCAAGAAAAGGCAGGATGAAGAGAGGGCTGATCGCGCGGCGGAGCAGCTGCGCCGTGTCGCGGAGATGCCCTCGTATCTTAGCGATGAACCTGTCCTAATGTCGAAAGTCGAACAGATCGGGAGCTTGCTCTCGCTGCTTAGGCGTTGACCGCTGAATTCGGTCAGTTCGCCGGGGCGCCATTGGGGGGATGTGCCGCTTTATGAAGGATGTGCTCACATTTATCATTCCAGTTCGACACCCTGAGAACACCTGGGACACGATTCAGGCAAAGGAATTCCTGACTCAGACGATTCGGTCGATTTCGTCGCAGGAATCCGATGGCTGGCGCGCTGTTATCGTGGCAAATCGTGGAACCGATCTGCCCAAATTGCCGCCAAAGTTCGAGGTATGCTTCGTGGATTATCCGCCAAATCCGCTGTATGGCCAGGGCACCGCCTCCCGGGAAGAGTGGTATGAGGCGATTAGGATCGATAAAGGAAGGCGGCTGCTATCTGGCATGCTTAGCGCTGCCGAAACAAGTTATTTCATGTCGGTCGACGACGACGATTTTGTAAGCAGACGCCTCACGGGGCATGTAACCCAGAACCTGGGGAGGAATGGGTGGTATTTCCGTAGCGGGTACCTATGGGAAACTGGCGGAAGGCTCTTGTATCTGTATAACAGTTTCTCGAGTTTCTGCGGCACCTCCCATATTATAAGGCGGGATTTATACAAACTTCCGGACTGTGCTCAGAGTGCGTCGCAGGACTATATCAGAAAGATGCTGGGCAGCCATTTATTCATTGCCGACCGTCTGCGAAGTTCTGGGGCCCCGCTTGATCCGTTGCCATTTCCTGGGGCCGTCTATCGCATAGGGGGTGCCGGATCTGCGAGTCGGTCCCCAGGGCTGATGCGCAAAGTCTTTGGGAATAGAGGGTTCGTCAAGAGCCCCATCAAAGTAGCCGGGGCCATCCGCCGCTTCCGACTTCTAACGGAGGGGTTTAGAGAAGAGTTCTTTGGGGTGTAGATTGGAGCCGGGTCCGGCGGCTACGCACTTCGTTCCCACGATCCGAGTCCGGCCCTGCGGCACACGTTTCCCCTCGGTGATGAGCCTTGAGCCGTTGCGGTGGTATGTTATGCTGGGCGAAGGCTGGGGATGCGTGAGTGCAACCTTCAGCCCCAATGGGTATCCTTATAAAGATGGTGGTCAATTCCGTTACGGTAGTGGTCCCCCATTGCAATCGTCCGGATTTCGCTCGCGAGGCGCTGCTGTCGATCCATAACCAGACAATAAAACCCGCCGAGATTCTGTTGGTGGACGACAACTCCAGCCCGGAGAACCGGGAAAGGCTGAAGGAGCTGTCGAGTTTGGCCACCATCCTCAGCACCCCTGGCGTTGGCGGTCCGGCGGGGGCGCGGAACTTCGGCGCGCAGCATGCAAAAGGCGAGTGGCTTGCCTTCCTGGACGACGACGACCGCTGGCTTCCCGACAAGCTCGATCGCCAGATGCGCTATCTGCAGGCTCGTCCCCAGGTGAAGGCTTTGGGCGGCGGCCTAACCATGGTGACGCCGGAAGGGCAAGAGGAGTATTGGGGCGGCAAGCCCACCCGCCGGCTGACCCTCGCGAGCGCGCTCTGCTATACCGCCTCCATGCCCCAGGCGCTCATGATCCGCCGCGACGTCTATCTGGAACTCGGCGGCTTCGACTCCAGCCTGCGTTGTCTGGAGGACTATGAGTTTGGCATCCGCCTGCTTGCCTCCGGCCACGAAACTCACTTCCTGGCTGAGCCGTTGTTCATCTATTACCGCGGCGGCCGCGAGCAGCTCAGTCTCCAATGGGCAAAGATGTTCAGCGCCGATCTGAGGATCATCGATATGCACGCCAGCTTGGCGCGACAGGAGTTCGGCAGGTTCGGCGCAATCCGCCTGACGGCGCGGAGCTGCAAGAAATATGGGCTGCGCAAGGGGCGCTTGGTGGGCAGGTCGGTCTGGGCGTGGGGTTGCGCGCTGGAAGCCATCTTCGGCCGCCTGCGCAGGGAGTTCGATGCGTGAACGGCTCCGCTCAAACGGGCGGAAGTAACTCCGCCGGAGCCGCGGGATGAATGCAATTCAGCTCCGCTTGGGAAAGAACCTCCGATAAGTTGGGTAGAGAAGAACCTTCAACAGATAGACGCAATTCTCGAACGCCAGCCGCCAGTCGCGGAGATCGAAATCGAAGAACACCGCGGACCTGTATGTTCTTGCGATGCCGCCCCAGGTAGTTAGCCCCGCTTTGAGGTAGCTGCGGAAGCAGTTGACATCGCGCCGCAGCACGATGTGATGGAAATGCCGCCCGTTCCATGCCGCAGGCTCGACCGGCTCCCCAATCAGGTCCAGATAGTGCAGCCATCCCAGGTCGACCCCGGCGTAGGGCGCCGCATCCGCGGTGACGCTGTAGCGGGGGTTCGCTTCGATCAGCTTGATTCGCCCGTCCCGGCTGTCCCGCTTCAGTTCCAGCTCGCAGAGACCTTCGTATCCGATCGACTGGAAGTAGCCATCGCACAGCGCATCGGTCTCGGGATCGCTCACCGGCTCAACGACGCTTGCCGATCCAAAGTGGATCGGTGTGGTTCTCAGCTCACGAACCAGGCAGTGTCCCAGGCGCTTGCCGCCCCGCCCATAACACGACAGGTACACCAGCTTCGCGTCATCCGGCCCCTCGATGATCTCCTGCAATACGACCGCCGGCGTCACGCTCTCCACAAGCCGGTAGTTCGCTTCCAGCTCGTCTGGTGATTTTGCGAGGGCGATCTTCTCGTTCAACAAAGGATGTCCGCTCGGAAACCGCTCCCATTCCCTGAAGTGCACGGGCTTCATGAGACATGGAAACTGCGCCTCGGCGGCGAACTGGCGCACCTGCTCGATGGACTCGACGAACCGCGTCCTCGGCACCGGCATGCCGTTGACGTCGGCAATCTCGTATTGCCGCCTCTTGGTCGCCAGCAGGGCCTGGGTTGCCGCCGAAGCCCGGCGAAAGGTGAAGTGCGGCTCCAGCGCGGCCGCATGACCGGCGATGGCCGTCACAAACTGGTCCGCGCTGGCAATCAACACCGGTTTGCGGCCGATGCTCGTGGCCAGTTCAGTCATGAACCGTTCCCACTCGGCCGGATGGGTATCTGGATTGGGACAAAGATGGGCCTGCCCGTAGACCGTCTTGAATCCCGGCTGAGAGGCATCGCAGTCGATGCAGCAGGTTTCCACCTTCCGGCGGGCCAGGTTTCTCATCAGCACAACGCCGGTTTGATAGGCTCCGGCCACAACCACAGGCGGCCGGTCGCTGCGCCGGTCTGGACTCATCAAGATCGCTCCCGGTCTCCCATTGTAGCCTGTGCGGTCTCGTCGCCGTTGGCCTGGCCGGCTGGCCAGGGCCGACGCATCTAAATTGCTATATGCAAAGTGGACTATGCGGGATGAGATGGGGGCATGGACAGTCCCCTGAAGTATTTTGCCGAGGTGCGCGACCCGCGAGTGGAGCGGACGCG
>JBEKCX010000220.1:0-5074 GCA_050014655.1 Occallatibacter sp.
CGCCTTGATCGTAAGCCAAGAGCAACTTACGGCGCAGATCATCCCCAAGGGGTTTACCCATATCTGTGTTCGCCGCAGAGTCTCGCCAAAGACAGTCTACACCATTTACTAAAACGCTCTAATGTCCGGAACCTGGTTGGCGATGAAAACGGCTTGGTGGATCGTGCTTTTCGGAATGTCGCTTGCCCTCGCTGGCATCAAATGGCTTCCCCTTGCGTTCGATTCACTTCCTTCGATTCCGCGCTGCTGGTTGGCAGCCTTCTTGATTATAGATTTGCTGCTGCTCGGCGCGATGGCGTGGGCGCGCGTCAGGATCGTAAGGCTGTTCCACTACCGCCGAGTCAACGAACTCTTGTGGATTGTGATGGCCGCGGAATTCGCGGAATCCAAGAAGCCCCCTGAAGACGGCCCGGCACAAAACGCGAGCAACAACACGGCCGCGCTTCAGTCGGAAACGGCCCGCGGAGACAACACATCTTTTTCGGGGCGGTTTACCATTGTCCGGGCGCCCGACTGAGTGCGACAGGAACGCCTGTATCACATCAGCCGCAGCGCATCTACGTCCACAATCAGATTCCTGCGCGGAACGGCGGCCTCATCGGCGTGGGCCAGCATTCCGCGCAGGGCCGCGTTGAGCGCCTTGCGCGAGGCGGCCTTGAGGATCATGTGGAAGCGGTAGACGCCCTTGATGCGGGCGATGGGCGCGGTGCAGGGGCCGAGCACGCGCACGGCTCCGCCGCTCTGGTTTTGGACTAGATATTTGCCCAATGTGGACGACCATCCGGCGGCTTCTTCCAGCTTTTGCGACTGCACCAGGACGTTAGCCAGCACGCCGAAGGGCGGGTAGTGCATCCAGCGGCGGTACTTCAGTTCGCGCTCCACAAAGCTCAAGTAGTTGTGGGTGCTGGCGGCAACGATGGCGTAGTGGTCGGGGTAGTAGGTCTGCACCACCACGCGCCCCGGTAGCTCTCCCCGGCCGGCGCGGCCCGAGACCTGGGTCATCAATTGGAAGACGCGCTCGGCGGCGCGAAAATCGGGCATGGAGAGCGCGTGGTCGCAACCCACCACGCCCACCAGCGTGACGCCGTGAATATCGTGGCCCTTGGCGATCATCTGCGTGCCCACGAGCAGGTTGATCTCGCCCGAGTGGAGGCGCGCCAGCAGCCGCTCAAGATCGTAGCGCCCGCGCACCGTATCGCGGTCCATGCGGCCAATGCGCGCTGCGGGGAATATCTCAGCCAAGCGTTCCTCGCCCTGCTCCGATCCGGCGCCAAGATAGTAAAGGTGCTCGCTGTCGCACTTGGGGCAGCGGGCGGGGACGGTGCGGTGAAAGCCGCAGTAGTGGCATTCCAGGCGCTGGCCGGCGCGGGCCACTCCTGCGTCGTCACCTGGCGGCTTGTGGTGAGTGAGCGAGATAGCGCAGTTCTGGCACTCGAGCTTTTCGCCGCAGGCGCGGCAGATGACAGCGAAAGAGTAGCCGCGGCGGTTGAGCAGGATAAGGGCCTGCTCGCCGCGATCGAGGGCCTCGCGGGTCTGGTCGACGAGGGCGCGCGAAAAGAGCTGCTCGCGGCCCGTCTCTTGAAATTCGCGGCGCATATCGACCAGCTCGACCGAGGGCAGCGGGCGGTCCATCACGCGGTCGCGCAGCTCGATGCGGGCGTACTTGCCCTGGACCGAGTTCTGCCAGCTCTCGAGCGACGGCGTGGCCGAGCCCAGCAGCACCACCGCGCCCAGGAGTTTGGCGCGCATCACGGCCACGTCGCGGGCGTTGTAGCGGGGCGTCTCCTCCTGCTTGTAGCTCTGGTCGTGCTCCTCGTCGACCAAGATCAGCCCCAGGTTGGGCGCGGGGGCAAAGATGGCCGAGCGGGTGCCGACGACGATGGGCGCTTCACCCCGCCGGATGCGGCGCCACTGCTCGCTGCGCTCTTCCGGGGTGAGCGCGGAGTGGAGAAGAGCGACCTTTTGCCCGAAGGCGGCGTCGAGCAGGCCGGCCATCTGCGGCGTCAGGCCAATCTCGGGAACCAGCAGGATGGACGAAAGGCCCCTGTCCAGCGCCCGCTGCATGGCGGCCAGGTAGATGGCGGTTTTGCCCGAACCTGTCACGCCGTAAAGCAGAAAGGGCTTGAATGCGCCGAGGGAAGAAGCCAGGCCGGCGAGGGCGTCGGCCTGCGGCTCGTTGAGACGGAAGGGCGCGGCTGTGGGTGCAAGGCCGCCAAGGCGAAAGGCGGCGGGGCGCTCGTCGATGCGGACCAGGCCGCGGCGGACGAGGGTTTGCAGCGTGGAGGAGGGAAGATCTTTGCGGCGCAGCTCGGCCAGAGGCAATTCGCCGCCGCAGGCCGCCAGCTCGGCCAGGATGGCCTGCTGCTTCCGGGTCAAAGCGGGCAAACGGGCTTCGGGAACGAGCACGGCGAAGCGCTCCATGCGGCGGGCATCCCGCTCCGCGGCGGCGGTTTCGCGGGCAATCCACTTTTTGCGCACCAGGCTGGCTAGCACGGGAAGCGTGGCCGCGGTTGCGGTGCGCAGCGTGGAGACCTTGACCGGCTCGCCGGCGGCAAGGCGGCTGAGGACGCGATGCTCCAGATCCTGCTCTTCGGCGCTGAGCTTTCCCTTCTGTCTCGACCGGCTTCTCGATGTTGCCGGAGGATGCTGGCTTGCATCGGAAAGACGTTTTGTATCAAAAAGATGCCCTGGATCGGAAGGATGCTCTGAATCAAGAGGATGCACTGTGTCAGGGCGCGACTTCAGTCGTGCCGAAAAGGCATCTAAATCGTGGCGGGCTTTAGCCCCTGAGGCAGGTCTTTCGGAAAGCCGATCAACACCCTCCAGACTCCTTGCCAGCACGTCGCGCCCCAGGTCGGTGATACGGTAGTAGACGGTGCGGCGGATCTCGGCCATCAGCGGCAGCATGGCGCGCAGCACCTCGCCCAGCGGGGCCAGGTAATACTGGGCCATCCACTCGGCCAGGGTGAGCAGATCGTCGCTCAAGAGCGGCTCATCGTCCACAACCGCCTCAAGATAGCGGACCTCGAAATCCGCCGGGGCGGTAACGTTCACCGCGGTCACCACGCCGATCAGCTTCTCGTTGCGGAAGGGCGCGATGACCCGCGCACCGCGGCGGGGAAGCTGGTCCTCGCGCGCCGCATAGGTGAAGGTGCGGTCCAACGGCACGGGCAGCGCGACTTCGCAGAAGGCGGGCATGGGAGACATGAATCAGTGTAGGGGATGGGGGGCGAGAACGGGCGGATTGTGAATATCGGGTGGCGAGGCGGTGTCCGGTTTGGCCGTCACTGGCCAAGAGCTGCCTCTCGGTGGGGAGTGACGATCAGTTATGAAGGGATCAATTACATAGCGCGGCGAAGTGCCTTTAGCTTCTTCTCATTCATTTGCTTCTGTTCCGCCTTTGCTTCGATGACGCGCCTATCGTGCCTGAGAATGCGATTCGCTTTCGCTTCCCAGGCCGCTAGTGCTTTGCACAGTTCCGGGTCTCTGCAAACCGCGCCGGCTGGCGAGTTCAACCCCCATGCGATGCGATAGATGAAATGCAAGGCCTGATCGACCGGATCTTTGGACAGTTGCATGCGTGCTGCTTCCTTTGCATCCATGGCGCCGCACAAAACGCCCGCTCGCCGAACAAAGTCTACAAGCCTCTCGCCCTCAAGTGAACTCAGTGTGCTGATGGCTAAAGTTGCCGCTTGACGATCCGTCTCTTGACGCTGCAGTCTTCGCCCGGCCATATCCTTGCGTCTTGCCAGCCCAAGTTTGATTCTCTCTCCGACAGTGATCGTGCCAACCTTCTTTAGAGGCTTGCGAACAACTGACTTCTGAAAGCGCGCAGCCGTCAAGTCGTCCGCTACCAATGACACATCTTCGCCCGCTATACCAGGTTTTGCTTGTACCAGGAGTTCCTCGCTCTTCCGGCGGTACTCGCGATTGGCGTGCGCCTTCTTTCTTTTCCACGTCTTCGGGAACGTACGAGTCGAACGGAACCCCACAGTGAAGTGGTCTTTAGTAAGCTCGAGGAACTTCTTTTCCTGTGGCGATTTCCGCTCATTCGTCATAGCGGAAATATATCAATTCATGTACAACGGGCGCCAGAAATTCGAAGAATCTCTGTCTAACGGCGACAATTCACGCGCTAGAAAGACCACAAAATGGTCTTTCTTGTCATTCCGAGCGGTTGGTCGCCTACTCGGAAGCTACGCCACGATTGAATGTCGTTTTTTCAACTCTTGCAATCCCGCCCGCGCGCAGTACAATTCATTCGACATGACAACCAAGACCGCAACCACCGCCGCTCCTGCGCCCGCCGCTTCGCCGGGCGCAACGCCCACCACCCTTGGCCCCATCACCATGTCCATCGACATTGGCGGTTCGGGGCTGAAAGCCATGCTGCTGGACCCGGCGGGCAAGCCGGTCAGCGAGCGACAGCGCGTGCTCACGCCGGAGGTGCCCACTCCGGACGCGGTGCTGGCCGGGCTGGAGGAGCTGCGCAAGCTGATGGGGGAGTTCGACCGGGTCTCGGTGGGGTTTCCGGGCGTGGTCAAGCACGGCGCCACCTTCGGCGCCTTCAACCTGCATCCGCTGTGGGCGGCGGGCTTTCCGCTGCAGGCGGAGCTGGAAAAGCGCTTCAAGAAGCCGGTGCGCGTGGGCAACGACGCCGATGTGGCCGGCTACGGCGCCATCAAGGGCCACGGCGTTGAACTGGTGCTGACGCTGGGCACCGGGCTGGGCTCGGCGCTGTTCACGAACGGGCATCTCTGCCCCGGCCTGGAGCTGGGCCACCAAATCTGGCGCAAGAAGGGCATGACCTACGAGGACTACCTGGGCCGGCGCGGGCTGGACAAGTTCGGCAAGGCGCGCTGGAACGACTTCATCGAGGCAGCCATCAAGTCGACCGAAGCCCTGTTCAACTGGGACCACCTCTACATTGGCGGCGGGAATACCAAGAAGATCCTCTTCACGCCGGCCAAGAACGTGAGCATCGTCTCCAACGAGAGCGGGCTGCTGGGCGGGGTGATGCTGTGGCGGGATCAGGGGTGAGGGGCAGGGAGTAGGGAGTAGGGAACAGGGAACA
>JBEKCX010000221.1:0-5066 GCA_050014655.1 Occallatibacter sp.
TCGAGGCCGTCTTTCACAATCTGATGATCGTGTCGATCAAGAAGAGCTATCCCGGCCATGCACGCAAGGTGATGAACGCCATCTGGTCGCTTGGCCAAGCCATGTTCACGAAGTGCATCATCGTCGTCGACGAAGACTGCGATGTACAGAACATCGGCGAGGTCGTGCTGCGCGTGGCCAACAACATCGATCCCGAGCGCGACATTCAGTTCACGCTGGGGCCGGTCGATTCGCTCGATCACGCCTCGCGCCTGCCCAACTACGGATCGAAGATGGGCATCGACGCCACGCGCAAGTGGCAGGCCGAAGGCTTCGACCGCCCCTGGCCGGCCATGATCGAGATGGACCGCGGGACCAAGGCCAAAGTCGATGCGCTGTGGGCCAAGCTGGGGCTGTGAGATCGAGTCGGAGCGGAGGGCAAGACCTCGCGGCCCACTCATCGCGATAGGGCCGCGATGAATGGGGCACAGCCTTCCATGGCTCATGGTGATTCTTCGGGGCTGATAACTGGGCCGCCTGCCCTGTATATACTCGGTGGTGCATGAGGAAAATTGAATGGTTCGGTTGCGAATTGTTATTACGCCCATATTCCTGCTCCTTTTCCTGAGCGGGCTTGCCGCACAGACCAACGCTTCGCCTGCTACGGACGACGACCGCAAACACGCTCTCGAACTTTACGATCAGAACAAGTTCACAGAGGCCCTTCCCCTTCTGGAAAAGCTTGCCGTCGAGCTTCCCAAGGATGTGGTGATTCAGGAACGGCTGGCGTGCGCAGTCTTCTTCACCACGAATGGAATTAAAGATTCCGAACGGCGCAAGCAACAGACGTTGCGGGCCCGTGCGCTGCTGCTACACGCCAAGGAACTGGGGGACAATAGCAACCTGCTCCAAATTCTCCTGGAAGCGATTCCGCCAGACGGAAGCGATTCCGCCTTCTCCTCGGATACTATGGTCGAGCAGGTCATGCGTGAGGCCGAGTCCGCATTCGAGTCCGGCGATCTCGGCAAAGCTCTCAAAGGATATACCAAGGCGCTGGCGCTGGACCCCAAGCTCTATTTCGCGGCCCTCTACGGCGGCGATACGCTCTTCAGAATGAAGCAGTACGACAAGGCCGGCGACTGGTTTAGCCAGGCCATACAAATCAATCCCAATGTAGAGACCGCTTATCGCTACTGGGGCGACTCGCTGATGGCAGAAGGCAAAATGAGCGAAGCGCGGGCAAAGTTCATTGATGCGGTCGTGGCCGAGCCATACACGAAGAAATCGAACATCGGTATCCAGCAATGGGCGGAGCGGAATAAGGTACGCTTTACCGTGCCGCGCATTCAGTCGCCGAATTCAATTAAGCCAAACGAAAAAGGCATGACGTTGACAGTGGACTCCTCTGCTCTGGACAGGAACGATGGCAGCGGTGCCTGGATGATCGCCGACATGAGCCATATGCTATGGCAAAGTGAGAAGTTCAAGAAGGAGTACCCCAACGAAAAGGAATACCGCCATTCTCTGAAAGAAGAAACGGAGAGGCTCGATCTGGTGGCGGAAGCGTTACAGCAGTTGCTCAAGGACAAGAAGGTCAAGAATCTCGACCCCAATCTTGCCATGTTGCTGAAATTAAAGGAGTCCGGGCTGGTTGAGGCCTACATCCTGATCTCTGCCGCCGACCAGGGGATCGCCCAGGACTATGCCGCCTATCGTGAGCAACACCGTGATAAACTGCGACAATATCTTGACGAGATTGTCGTGCCCAAACTGTAGAGGTCCGGGTGCCCCAGATCCGGATTCTTGGACCTGCGAGACCCCGGCCTCGCCACCCCAACCAGCGTCTTTCTGACCACCGACCGCTCAGAAGGCGACGACTCCCAGCCCCGGAACCATCTGGAAGTGGCGCGCATTGGCAGTTGCAGCGCGGTAGCCAAGCTCCAGCGCCGTGACGCCGATCAGCCCGCACTTCCAATAAGGCGCGCTACAGAGCGTCGATCTGGCCGTGAGAAATGCAAGTTAGCAAGTTGGAGAGCGTCACGCGAACGTCCCCCACGCCGGAGGATTCAGCGGCTCACGATGAGCGGCGATGGCCGCCGCAACATCGCCGGCGAAGTCTTCATCCATGGTTGCCGGAGAGTCTGCGGGCAACAGCGAAATACATTCTTCGATGGAGCGGCGGGGCGGAGCCGCCGTGCGCAAAGCCGCCGGCGGATAGCGCCGTTCTCGATGACGATCTCCGCGCCCAGGCGGACGCGGGCCAGCAGACCGGCAAAGTCGCGCACGGCGCCGGCTTCCGAGATGTGGATCGAGGGCGGGTGCCCTTTGAATTCCTACCCATGAGGGCGCCCCATCCTCGCCGCAGTCTCATCGCGGTAAGGGTGGAAAGGCACAAGGCCTAAGCCGCCGCGTCCAGCGCCTTGAAATGCCCATTTCTTGCAAGCTCCAGCAGAGCCTTATCCGCAGTGACGAGCGTTGCGCCCAGGTGGCGGGCCGTGGCGACGAGGATGCGGTCGGCGGGGTCGGGGTGCATCTCAAACGGCAGGCGGGTGCTGGCGACGGCGATCTCCGGCTCCAGCGGCGCAAGCGTCAGGCCCGGAATCCTCAAGGCATCACGAACCCAGTCCATCACGTCTGCCTGCAACGCAAGCCGTCCCTTGCTGACCAGCAGTGAGACCTCCCAGGGTGTGATTGCCGAAACCAGAATGCGCCCATCGTCCCCTGCAACCCGAATCGCTTCCTTGGCCCCTTTTCCTAATTTCGGCCCCTCGTTGATCGACCAAACCAGCGTATGCGTATCGAGCAGCAGAAGGGGTGCTCGTGCCGGGCTTTCTTCACCGTTCACTTCATCGCCTCCCACTCCACGTCAATTGGAGAAATGATGTCACCCTCCCACAACACACTCCCCCGCATGGCGCCAATAATGTTCTTCGCCGCCGGCATGGGCACCAGTTGCGCCACCGGCTTGCCGTGCTTTGTGATGATCAGCGGTTGGTGGTCCTGGGCGACTTTGTCCAGCAATTTCAGGCACTTGGCCTTGAACTCCCCGGCTGGAATCGTGGTTGCCATCGTATTCCTCCCATAGTCACCGACTATGGTCATAATAGCACATCTGGACGCGGCGCTGGCCGGCCCCTTGTGCGCGCCGTCACCCCGGCCCCTCAAACCCATCCACTAGAATCGGCCTGAGGAGTTCCGACAAGATGCCCCGTAAAGCCCTGATCGCCGCCAACTGGAAGATGTACAAGACGCCTGCCGAAGCCAAGGCCTTCGTCGATGCTTTTTTGCCCCTCGTTGCCGGCCACAACCGCGACGAGATCGCCCTGTTTCCCTCACCAGTGCTGTTGCCGACAGTCATAGCTGCATGTAATGCCTCGAAGGTGGCCGTCGGCGCGCAGAACATCCACTTTGCTGAGGAGGGCGCGTACACCGGCGAGACCTCGGTGGGCCAACTGAAGGCGGTGGGCGGAACGCACACCCTGATCGGCCACTCGGAGCGCCGCCAGTACTTTGCCGAGACCGACGAGATCGTGAACAAGAAGCTGCACACGGCGCTCAAGCACGGCGTTGTGCCGGTGGTCTGCATCGGCGAGGTGCTGGCGGAGCGCGAGGCCGGGAAGACCGAAGCTGTGCTCAAGACGCAGATCGCCGGAGCCTTTGCAGGGATCACCGCCGAGGCCGCCGCGCCCATCGTGATTGCGTACGAGCCGGTGTGGGCCATCGGGACGGGCAGGACGGCCACGCCCGAGATCGCCGTGGAGGCGCACAAGATCATTCGCGCCGAGGTGGCCAAGCTGCTGGGCGCTCGGGTCGCCGCGGCCATGCGCATTCTCTACGGCGGCAGCGTCAAGCCCGACAACGCCACCTCGCTGATCGGCCAGGAAGAGATCGACGGAGCCCTGGTGGGCGGTGCCAGCCTCAAGGCAGACTCCTTCACCGCCATCGTCAAGTATTAGCCGTTGGGATATTCCGAGTGCTGGGGTGGGAAGCCGGCCGGCATCTGCCGCCATTGGTGACCGGATCGCTCAGGTATTGGCGGCTGTCGGCCCGGTGCCTGCCGCTAGTGTCTCCAGGACTAAAGCGAGCGCGTCCTCCCAGTGAGGCATTCGCACCCCAAAGGTCTCTTCCACGCGCCGGCACGATAAGCGGGAGTTGGCCGGACGGCGGGCGGGGCGGGGAAACTCGGCAGTCGTTATCGGAATCAGGTTGGGGGCCATAGCTCCGGTAACTCCCGGCGGCTTGCTCAGAAACGCCTTGGCAAAGCCAAACCAGGTGGTCTCTCCGGTATTGGTCAAGTTATAGACGCCGCTGCGTCCCTGAAGCCCGCCGCCCTGGGGCGCCAGCAGTTGCGCCAGTAGATTGGCGGTAGCTTGAGCGATGCATTCGCTGGAGGTAGGCGCGCCGGTCTGATCGTCCACAATCCGCAACTCCGAGCGTTCCCTGGCCAGGCGCAACATCGTCAATAGGAAGTTGCTTCCGCGCGCCCCGTAAACCCAGCTGGTTCGCATGATGAGGTAATCTCCTCCCACCGACTGGATCGCTTGATCGCCCGCCAGCTTGGTCTTGCCATAAACATTCAGCGGGTCAGGCGCATCAGTCTCAAGATACGCGCCTTGCTTTGCGCCGTCGAAGACGTAATCCGTGGAGTAATGCACCAGAATGCTGCCCAGGCGCTTGGCTTCCTCGGCCAGCACGCCCGGCGCGGCGGCATTGATGGCATAAGCCAGCGCAGGCTCGGTTTCGGCCTTGTCCACAGCAGTGTAGGCCGCGGCATTGACGATCGCCGCGGGCTGTGCCGCGCGAACGGCTTCGCGAATCGACTCGGGCCGGGTGAAATCGATCTCTGGATAATCGACCGCGGCCACCTGCCCCAGGCAGGCCAACTTATGGCGCAGTTCCCATCCCACCTGGCCCACGCGGCCAAATACCAGCACTCTTGTCTTCGTCATACGCTTCCTTTAGGAGAAATCCGTCTTGACGATTCGTCCAGGGCGACCTCAGGAGCGAGTATACCTGAGCAGTCGCGGCGTGCTTGCCGGCCGGGGGCTGTTACCGCGGCCGCGGCTCTCCGGTGGGCAGGAAAGCGA
>JBEKCX010000222.1:0-5052 GCA_050014655.1 Occallatibacter sp.
CCTTAACCTGCTCAAACAGGACAAAACCTGCACGCTTGGAATCAAAGGCAAGCGCCTCAAGGCCGGTTGGGACAATGACTACCTGCTACAACTGCTCGGGAATTAAGATGCGTCGGCCCTGCCAACTCCCTCGCCTTGGCCGCGGAATCCCCTGCCTTCGGCGCTATCTTCACGTTTTCCAATGAACTCTTACCTCTACTGCCGATCTTCGTCAAAATCAGCCGGCAAGATCAACCTTGAAAACGTTAAAAAAACCTAAGGAATAACGAAGGTAATCAGCTCGCAGCGATCTTGATACGTTCCGCCTCTTCGTCCACTTCGCCGGTGCTTCCGGTCAAGCCGCCGTAGCGGCGCTCGCGGCGCTGGAAGTCGGCGATGGCTTCCAACAGATGGATGCCGCGGAAATCGGGCCACAGCCGCTCGGTGACGTAGATCTCGGTGTAGGCGATCTGCCACAGCAGAAAGTTGGAGAGCCGCATCTCGCCCGAAGTGCGGATCAGCAGGTCGGGGTCGGGCATATGCGCGGTGTAGAGATGGCGGCGAATGTCCTCCTCGCTGATGCGGTCGGGGCTGATGTGTTTGAGCTCGATCTCGGCCGCCAGAGAGCGGAAGGCATCCACCAGCTCCGAGCGCCCGCCGTAGTTCAAGGCCAGCGTGAGGGTCATACTTCGGTTGCCGGCCGTGGCCTCCTCAGCCCAGCGTATCTTGTCTTGAACCTCGGACGGCAGGCTATCGGTGCGCCCGATGGAGCGGAAGCGGACGTCGTTGTCCATCATGCGCTGCACGTTGGCGTCCAGATATGTCTTCAGAAGGCGCATGAGGAAGTTGACCTCGGCGCGGGGGCGCCGGAGATTGTTTTCCAGGGAAAAGGCGTAGAGCGTAAGCCAGGGCAAGCCGATGCGGGAGGCGGTTTCCATGACCAGTTGCACGCTCTTGGCGCCCTGCTGGTGGCCGATGAATCGCTTCAGCGAGCGGCTGCCGGCCCAGCGGCCGTTGCCGTCCATGATGATGGCCACGTGCTGGGGCAGGCTCTCCGGCTTCAGCGTCGCATAAACAGCGCGCTCCTCCGAGGTCAGCTCATGGATGCGCAGCGTGCCGGATGAAGACAAGGGACTCGCCTCTAGACTGTTCCTGCGGCTTGAAGGCCGGCGCTCTGGCGGCATCCAGAAGGGAGGCCGCAAAAGGGCGCGCCGGAACCGGATCAACGGGCCGCTTGCCCACAGCAGACTCCTTGGCTGGGGCAAAACCCTCCCTCAGCCGGAGCCGGAGTGGTGCATCATCGACCGTAGCACAAGCGCCCCGCAGCCGCAATCCGGCCCGCGATAGCCAACCGCTTCAGGCGCCTATGCGGTGCGCCGGCGGCCCAGGGCCGCGTCCCGCAGCGCGCCGGAGAACAGCATCCGCTGCATCGAGTCCAATTGCGGGAGCAAGGCGGCAATTTCGGCCAGGAACGGGTCGGCAAGAATCGAGGCCACCTCCTCGTCGCGGCGGCTGCGGGCGTCCCGCACCAGGTGGCACACATCCACTTCGAGGGCCGCGGCCAACCGCTCCAGCGAGCCAACCGTGGGAATCGCTTTGCCGTTCTCGATCTTCGAAATGTAGGTGCGGGGCACCTGCATGCGCTTGGCCACTTGGCGCTGGCTCAGGTGGCGCGCCTTGCGTAGCTCGCGCACCTGCCCGGCAACCTGCAGTCCGGCCTCGGCCGAAGGCGGAGCCGACTGGCTGGCGACAAGTTGCGGAGCCAGGGGCACAGACTCCTCCGTATCGACGGGCCTGTGGCATCTTCTGCAAAGGGAGTTGCTGGTCCTGAACTGGACCAGACTACAGTAATCGCAGCGCAGCACTTCGCGTGCTTCCACACTCACAAGGGCGATAGCCATGGGCTTTGTGCGGAGTGCCAGAGCGGGAACCCCGGGGCGCCATTTCGCACCACGATATGCGTTACTTTCCGGGAAGCGAACCATAATTGTCAAGTGGAAACTTAGGGGCAAACCGAAAATTCCCCCATCATACCCGGAAAAACCCAGAGAATCGCGAACCAAGGTGATAAACAGCGAAGTGAAAAACATTTTGGCCGGCGACGGTTCACCCTGCGGGCTCCGGCGGGGTTGGCCTCTATTGGCCCTGTAACCCCCAAGCCGGAGCCGGAGAAAACTCGAAATCCCGGCCCGCACCGATGGTCAATCGTGGTGCGGATGACATGGATCGCCCCCGCCAATCCGCGCTCAAAGGCCACACTTCAATTGACAGGGTCAACCGCCAGTGGAATTATGGACAGCAACCAAGGGTACAACTGGAATCGGAGTGAAACGGGCGCGGAGGAGGAAGTCATGCTCTCATGGCTGGATCTGGAACCCATAGACGGTGGCGCGCTTTTCGTCTGCGACATTCTCGGGCTGCTGGCGGGATGGCTCTTCTGGCCAAACAGGGTCTTTGCCTTCTCGGCTTACATGCTTGTCTCCTATCACCTCTTCCTCGCTTGGCTGCTGCTGACGTCCGACCGCAAAGTGGGCCTCTCCATGCACATTGTTCCCACCGTCCTCACCCATCTGGCCTGCATGTTGGCGGCCTGTTTCTGCTTCATGCTCGCCGTTTCCATGGGGCATGGGGGTCTGGTTTTTTGGTCAGTTTTCCGCATGATTCGTTACGGTCTTTTCGTCTGTATTCCCGGTCTGGCCGCCTTCGAACGTTTCTGGCTTTTCAGCGGGCGCGCGCAGAAGAAGGAGATCCCGGCGCCAGTCGTTGACCCCGCTGCCGCGGCCGCCATCGCCGCGGCCCACGCCGCCGCCACCGGCGACGATTACGAGGCTTGGCAACAGCATCTCGCCCAGCGTAGTCCTCTATCCAGAAAACCCGGAACCACCCTCAAGGACGAATACGAGCAATTCATGGTTGCCCGCGTCAAGAGCCGGGCCGCGGCTCCCTCGACCGACAATCCGGCCTGAACCACCCCCGGCAGCTTCGCTGGAATCTAGATCAAGAGGAGAGTTCTTCTCCCCGGATTGTCGGGCCGCGTTGAGCCGTGCCCCTTCGTTACAGAGCGCATTCAGAGGCTCATGCTCGTTTCTCACGCCCATACCCTCGTCGGTCGAAGCGCTTCTTCAAAGCAGACGGTGACCCCAATCACCGGCACGGCAGGGCAGACCTGCGCTACGATAGGCCTCGCCTGGGAACTGCCCGCCCAGCCGCCCGCGCTAGGATATGTCCATGACCCGCTTCAAGCACATCCTCACCGAATCCGCCAACGGGGTGAAGACCATCACCCTCAACCGCCCGGACAAGCGCAACGCGCTTTGCCCGCTGCTGATTGAAGAGCTCACCCTGGCCCTGCGCGAGGCGGAGACCTGCGGCTGCGGCGTGGTGATCCTCACCGGGGCGGGGTCGGCCTTTTGCGCCGGCCTGGACATGGAGCATCTGGAGACCATCCACGCCCGCACGCCGGAGGAGCATCGCCGCGACTCGGAGAACATGGCCCAGGCGCTGCGCGCGCTTTATGAGTTCCCCAAGCCGGTGATCGCCGCCGTCAACGGCCCAGCCGTCGCCGGAGGCATGGGCCTGGCCACGCTGCCCGATTTCACCCTCGCCGTGCCCGAAGCCAAGTTCGGGTATAACGAAGTGCGGGTGGGCTTTGTCCCGGCCATTGTTGCTTCGTTCCTGCTCCGCCAGGTGGGCGAGAAGCGCACCCGCGAGTTGCTGTTGACCGGCAGGCTGATGAAGGCCCAGGAAGCCTTGCAGTTGGGCCTGGTTACGCAGATTGTGGCTCCTGAGGAGCTGATGCAGTCGGCCCAGGCGCTGGCCCAGACGCTGCTGTTGAACAGCCCGCACGCCATGCACGCCGTCAAGCGGCTGCTGGCCGCCCACTCCCGCCGCCGGCTCGACGAGGAGATGGAAGACGCCATCGAGGCCAACGCCCAGGAGCGCTCCAGCGAGGACTTCCGTGAAGGCGTGAGAGCCTTCCTCGAGCGCCGCCGCGCCGACTGGCCCAGCTTGAAGGCGAAGCCGTAGTCGTGCAAATCGCATTCACGGCAGGCGCCTGTGGCGAACCCATGATTCCGCCAGCGGCCCTGGGAAGCCGGTCTGGCGGAGATTACTTGGCGAGTGTGTCGAGGTCGAGGTTTAGGAGAAGAACGTTGACGCGGGGTTCGCCAAGGATGCCCAACTGGCGCTTGGCAATGTGCCGATCGATGAGCTGGCGGATGCGGTCTTCAGCGATGCCGCGGGCCTTGGCCACGCGCGGCGCCTGGAAGTAGGCGGCGTCGGGGGTGATGTCGGGATCGAGGCCCGAGGCGGAGGTGGTGACCAGATCGATGGGCACGGGCTTGCCGGGGTTCTCCTTGGCGAGCGTGTCGATGGAGCCCTGGATACGGTCTACCAGGGCCTTGCTGGATTGGGCCAGGTTCGATCCGCCGGATGGAGCAGTAGTGGAGTTCGCGGCGAAGTCGGAACTGTCGGAGTAGGCCGCGGCCGACGGGCGGGGATGGAAGTACTTGTCGGAGGTGAAGCTCTGGGCAAGAAGCTCCGAGCCGATGACCGTTCCGTCCTTGAGCTGGATGAGGCTTCCGGCGGCCTTGTGGGGGAAGATGACGGCGGCGATGCCGGTGACGAAGAGCGGATAGCCGATGCCCAACAGCACCGCTGTAACCAGGGTGAAGCGAATCGAGGTCTTCCAGACGGAATGCACGGTGAATCTCCTTGCGGGGCTCAAGCCCGCCCATTTCAAGCCAGATGCACGGCTACCAGAAACATATCGATGGCTTTGATGCCGATGAACGGAATGATGATGCCGCCCACGCCGTAAATGAGCAGGTTATTGCGCAGCAAAATGTCGGCGGCTTTGGGCTCGTATTTGACGCCCTTGAGAGCCAGCGGAATGAGAGCCACGATGATGACCGCGTTGAAGATGACTGCAGAGAGAATGGCAGATTCACGCGAGTGCAGGAACATGATGTTGAGCGCGCCCAGCACCGGAAAGACGCCGGCGAACATGGCGGGGATGATGGCGAAGTACTTGGCCACGTCGTTGGCGATGGAGAAGGTGGTCAGCGCGCCGCG
>JBEKCX010000223.1:0-5039 GCA_050014655.1 Occallatibacter sp.
GCCCCGGCCGGGAAGATCGGGCTCAAGGTCAACGACGTGGTTCTGCAGTTGAACGGGCAGAACGTCGAGGGCGCCGAGCAGTTGCGCAGAATGCTCCGGGAGATTCCAGCCGGGCGCAAGGTCAGCATCGAGATCAGCCGCGACGGCAACGTGCAGACGCTGGCTGTCGAGCTGGCCGACCGGCGCGTGATGGAGCACGACGTTTGGAACAAGATCGGCAGCGGCGGGGATATGTTTACCCAGGGTTCGGGGATGGGCATCCTCAGCGGCGCTGGCGACGCGCCGATGCCCGGCTTTCATATGCCGTTCTTCGGCAGCAGCCTGAATGTGGGCGCGCTGGTCGAGCCGCTTACCTCGCAGATGGCCGAGTACCTGGGCGTCTCCAACGGCCTGATGGTCAAGCAGGTGGCGCACAAGAGCGAAGCCGCCGCTGCCGGGCTGAAAGCCTTCGACGTGATTCTGAAGGTCGGCGCCGACGTCATCGTTACCACCGCCGACTGGGACCGCGCGCTGCGCTCCAACGCGGGCAAGCCGGTGCAGGTGACCATCCTGCGCGACAAGAAGCAGCAGACGCTCACTCTCCAGGTGGATTCCAAGCACAAGCAGGGTGAGCTGAACTTCGAGCGGATCTGCCCGGCGGGCGATGGGCCGCTGGTTGCGGAGATCGACCCGGAGCTTGCCCAGGAACTCACCGCGCAGGCCGCCGCCTCGGCTCAAGCCATGCGCGATGGGGCTCAGGCTCTGAGCGATCAGGCCCGGATTCTGCGCGATCAGTTGCAGGCCGGAAAACTGGACGGCTTTACGCTCACTCCCGAGCAGGTCGAGCAGTTGCGCAAGCAGGCGGAGAAGATGCGCGACAGCTTCAACTCCCGGGACTTCAAGATCGATCCCAGGCAGATGGAGCAATTGAGGCAGCAGATGGAGGAGTTCCGCAAGAGCTTCAAGCCGGAGGACTTCAAGATCGATCCCAAGCAGATGGAGGAATTCCGGCAGCAGATGGATCAGTTTAAGCGGCAGATGGAAGACTTGAAGGCGCTGGGCTTCGGCGGCCAAGTCTGAGCATCCGCGATGGAAGCAGCGCAAGGGGCGCCGCCGGGTCTGCCGCCTGGCGCCCTTGCTGTCTCGGGCAACTTGTCCGATTGGGGCCTCCGGGAGATGCACGAGAGGCTTACTCCAGTTGCAGTAGAAGAGTATCGCAGGTTCAATGACGCGAACGGTGCAGTGGCTGCGGCAGCAACTCGACTGCGAACCACCCTATCCCAATGGCACTCATAACTGTTGCGATAGTCATCGTGCGCTGGATTGCAGGCGATCACGCATTTGCGGCTCAATCCTGGGCCGATGGTGGCCATTCGCGCGCACGACAAGCGCAACATTTGCAAACCATCACCCTTGGCGCGCATCCAACCCGTACGGGAGGAAGGCCCATGGTCGTCGGCATCCCCAAAGAGGTGAAAGACAATGAAGCTCGCGTGGGAGTGACTCCGGCGGGTGTGATGGCTCTGGTTGAAGCCGGCCACAGGGTGCTACTGGAAACCCAGGCAGGCGTCCAATCGGGTTTTGCGGACAGCGAGTACCAAAATGCGGGCGCGGAGATCGTGGGCGACGCCGGTCATGTGTGGGGCAACTCCGAACTGGTGGTCAAGGTCAAAGAGCCTATCGAGACGGAATACGTGTTCTTTCGCGAAGGGCTGGTGCTGTTCACCTTTCTTCACCTGGCCCCGTCACCGGAGC
Organism: Occallatibacter sp.; assembly: GCA_050014655.1. GTDB lineage: Bacteria > Acidobacteriota > Terriglobia > Terriglobales > Acidobacteriaceae > Telmatobacter. The sequence goes on from JBEKCX010000223.1 coordinate 1,735, forward strand.
TGACCGGCCGTTTGCTCTCCTCGAAGGTGATCGGCATTGCGTATGAGACAGTCCGCGATCGTCAAGGCACGCTGCCCCTGTTGACGCCGATGAGCGAAGTGGCGGGGCGGATGAGCGTTCAGGTGGGCGCGGCATATCTGGAAAAGGAACGCGGCGGCCGTGGAATCCTGTTGGGTGGCGCGCCGGGTGTGCTTCCCGCGCAGGTGTGCATCGTCGGCGGAGGCATCGTGGGATCAAGCGCCGCCCGGATCGCTCTCGGCATGGGAGCCAGGGTCACAGTGGTGGACCTGAATCTGAACCGCCTGCGCCAGTTGGATGAGTTATTCGGCGGGCGGGTCTGCACCCTGGCCTCGAACAGCTACAACCTGACCCAGGCTACAAGCGAGGCGGATTTGCTGATCGGCGGAGTGCTGATTCCCGGCTCAAAGGCGCCCAGGATCGTGACCCGCGGCATGGTGGCCGGGATGAAGAAGGGCGCGGTGATTGTGGACGTGGCCATCGACCAGGGCGGCTGCGTTGAGACCTCGCGGCCTACCACGCACTCCAACCCGAGTTACACCGTCGACGGAGTGGTGCATTACTGCGTAACCAATATGCCGGGAGCCGTGCCGCATACCTCCACGCTAGCCTTGACCAACGCGACCCTCCCCTACCTGATGAGGCTGGCCGGCCTGGGTGCGCAAGAGGCGCTCAGGCAGGATGCGGGCCTGGCCGAGGGGCTGAATACCTGGCTGGGCACGCTCACCCATTGCGGCGTGGCCGAAAGCCAGGGACGGTCATGGACGCCGGCCGGGAGTCTGATCGCGTAGAAACGCCGCTCGCCGCGCATCAACCCCAATTCCCGGAATCGAGACCTGCCAGCCGCCTGGCAGCCCGATGGACAAATCGTGAGTGCCGCTCCACGAACGCGCCGAGCTAACCCGTCGGCTGCGCGTCTTCTCCGCCTTCTCCCGGCGGCGGCTCCCCCGAACTCGCGATGAACATCGCGTTCGGCATTGCCAAAAGTAAAGAGCATCAAGCGGCAAAAACGTTCGCCGCTTTGCTCAAAATCGCCGCGATAATGCATAATAGTTCGGCGCAATACGATAGACGGGTGGGTTTTTGTGGGGGCTTGCCGGCCAGGAGGAGAGAATGCCAGACGAAGGATTTGAGGAAGAAGACCCAGGTTACACGTTCCTGGGCAGCTCGCCAGCCGAAAAGTTCCGCGACCTCGCAGTCCTGCACCGCAAGGAGGCCGACCAACTCCGTGAACGCGCGCGCGAGGCCGAGGAGGAGGGCCGGCACGAAGAAGCCAAGCTGATGAACGATGTGGCTCTCGTGCGGGAGCAAAGGGCAGAGGAGTTGGAAAGGGCGGCCAAGGGCGAGGGCGACGACCCGAGTGTGACCGAGGTGCTTGATAGCCAGAAGGAGATGCTCGGTAGCTATACCCCGCTTACCATGTCGTTTATCAAGCCGGAGGATCTGCCCCCCGCGACAGTGCCGGAGCATATGCGCCCGGTTCCGCCAGGGAACATCGATCGCGCCTTTGCTTGGATAAAGGACCGGTTGAAGAAGAAGTGAAACGCTGGCAGCGCACTTGGCCCCCGGCGCTTGGCTGAGATGGGAACCTACTTTTCCTTCAGGAGCGCGCGAATCACAAGGCCCAGCAGCGCCAGCACCACTCCGCCCCAGAACGCCGGAGCAAACCCATGCACCTGGAAGCCGCTGACGACCTTCGACGCCAGCAGGATCATCAGGGCGTTGATCACCAGCAGAAAGACCCCGAAGGTGAGGATGGTAAGGGGGAAGGTGATGACCTTCAGGAACAGGCCAAGCGTCGCGTTCAGCAAACCGATCACCAGCGACGCAATCAGCGCGGGCATGATTCCATGAACATGGAAGCCGGGCACGATCTTGGAAACAATCAGCAGAGCGATTGCGTACAACAGCCATTGAACCAGCAGTGCGAACATTCCGTATTCCTCCTTGGGAGCGGCCGGGATATCTGCGGTGCCGCCGCCTTTATTGAGCGCCGCCTCCATGTTTGGATGCGGCTGAGGCTTCCGTTATAGCATGACCGGGTGTGGAGTGAGGCGACGGGGTCGGTTCCTGGGCGGGTTCGAGACCTTTTCGGCGGTCTTGGGGTCCAACAGGGTAGTTGCCGGCACGCTCCGCGCGGGCAGGCCCGATCCGTCTTCCGTTCCGCACTCCCGAGGACTCACATTCATGCACGGTCTGCGCAAACTCGGTTTCGCCGGTTTCATCCCGTCTTTGCTCCTGGCGCCTCTTGTCTTGGCCCAGCAGGCGGCCAATGCGCCCCTTCCGGAGATTCGTCAGCTCCTGAGCGAGGTCGACGAGCACCAGAAGCAGCTTGAAAAGGTGCGCGAGAACTACACCTTCAGCACCTCGCAGGTGGTCGAGGACCTGGACGGCGAAGGCCGCGTGACCAAGACCGAGAGCCGTGAGTGGGAGGTGTTTTTCGTCAACGGTCATCAGATAGCGCGCCTGGTGAAGAAGGACGGCAAGCCCCTGGACGGCGACGACCTGCAAAAGGAGACCGAGCGCGTTACCAAGGCCGTGGAGAAGGCGCAAAAGCCGGAACAGGAACAGCACAAGGACGAGAAAGAGATCAGCCTGCGCAACATCCTGGAGATTGCCGATGTGCGCAACCCGCGCCGCGAGATCTATCGCGGCCGATCCACCATCGTCTTCGACTTTGTGGGCCGCAAAGACCTCAAGGCGCACGGCCTGAGCGAGGATCTTTCCAAGAAGCTCCAGGGCACGGTGTGGGTAGATGAGGCCGACCGTCAGGTGGCTCATATGGAAGCGACGTTCTTTGATGATTTTCACGTTGCCGGAGGTCTTCTGGCCAGCGTGCGAAAAGGCTCCAAATTCCAATTCGACCAGGCCCCGGTCAACGGCGAGGTCTGGCTCCCTTCAGGCGCCGAAATCACTGTACAGATGCGCCTCGTCCTCAAAGGCATCCGCGAGCACATCACCCAGCGCGACTCGGACTACAAGCGCTTCCGCGTGGAGACCCAGCAGGGGAAGGACGCAAAGGTCGTGGCGGAACAGAAGCCGTAAAAGGAACCTGGCGGCGCGGATCGCGAGCAGGCGGAGGGGCGCAAGGCGGGCACGGCTGCAAATCCATTAGAGTGAATGCATGTTTGCGCGCCGGCTCTCCATCCAGCGAATCGATTCCAGCGGCGCGGCGCACTCCTGCCCTATCGGCTGGATCGACAGCTTCGCCATGCGCAACTTCACCAACGATGCGCTCTTCGACGATACGCTGCCCGCTGCCGACGGAGTGCTAGAAGCCGGACGCC
>JBEKCX010000224.1:0-5024 GCA_050014655.1 Occallatibacter sp.
CAGGCCGCTGGTGACCTCAACCGAATTGCCGTAGGTTTGGCCCACCGTGATCTCGCGGGCCGCGGCATAGGAAGCGCCATTGCGCTGCTCGACGAGGAACACGGCAAAGGCCGTCGAGCTCTCCGGCAACCGCACCACGGCGCTGAGGGGAACCATCAGCCGGGGCCGCGAATCCTTCTGCCCGCCGATGGCGATCGACCCGATCATTCCCGGCCGGACCTCGTCGCTCGCATTGGGCACTGAAACCTCGATGGTAAAGACGCGGCTCTTGGGGTCGGCTTCCGGAGAGAGTGCCGTAACCGTCCCGTTGACCGGCTCGGCGATGGCGTCCAGTGTCACCGTCAGTTGCTGGCCGGCGTGGATGCTGCGCAGCGAGGTATCGGGCACGGCGAACATGGCCTTCACCGTCGATGTTTCCACCATGCTGAAGGCCACCGTGGCGCCGCTCACCAGGCTTCCCACGCTTACATTCCGGGCGGTGATCCAGCCGGTAAAGGGCGCGCGAATCGTAGTGTCGCTCACTCCCAGTTGCGCCTGGCTGACCGCGGTGCGCGCCGCCTGCACCACGGCCTTGGCGGCGTCGGCCTGCTGTTGTGTCGATTCGTAGCGCGCCTTGGCCTGGTCGAAGTCGGGCTTGGTCAGGCTGGCCGTCTTATAGAGGTTCACGGCGCGCGTGTAATCCAGCTCCGCATCGCGGAAGACGGCCTCGGCCGCGGCCAACTGGGCCTCGGCCTGCTTGGCTTGCTGCTCGGCCTGCTCCAGGCGCTGGGTGTAGTCCAGTTGACGAACCACGGCCAGCTTGGCCCCCTTCGCCACTTTGTCGCCGGCCTCGGCGTCGCGCATCCGGCCGTCGGCGCCGCGAACCTGCAGGATCGACTCCACCAGCCCCGGCGACTTGAATGCCAGGTCCACCTGAGTCCAGGGCAAGAACGAAGCCGAATAGCGCTCTGCCGTGTCCGGTCGAACCTCTTGAACCACGTCCACGCGAACCGCTTGCGGTACCGCCCCCGGACCATTGCCGTGGCAGCCGGTCGCGGCAATTCCCATCGCCAGCAGCGCCAGCCCGCCACAGCGCGCCGGATTCCGATCCTTTGAGAGCCGTGCCATCGCTATTCCTCCCCCAGGGCGCGGCGGAAGGCCGCCTCCGCCGTCCAGAATCCACTCACCGCCTGGCTCAACTGGCTGTCGGCCTCCGCCAGCGCGGCTTGCTGCTGCAACACGTCGGCCATCAGCACCGCCTTCTGCTCGAAGCGCTGCATCACCACGCGCAGCTTCTCGCGCTCCGATTCCTGAACCGCCATCTGCGCTTCGAGCAGCGCGCGCGCTTCGGCCAGCTTGCGGTACTGCGCGCCAACGTCGATGAGCACCTGCTGTCCGGCATCGGTGCTGGCCAGATCGGCCTGTGCGGCGGCGGATTTCAGTTCCTCGATCTTGTGGTGCTTCTGTCCCCTGTCGAATGGCTGCCACTGGAATAGGAAGCCCGCGCTGGTCAGGTTCTGGGGAGCAAAACTGATATTCGCAAATGACAGATACGAGAGCTGGACGCTGAGGTTGGGCAGGTACTCGGCGCGCTCGCGGCGAATGTCGAGCCCGGCCTTCTCCACCTGCAGCTTCGCCTCCCGGATCTCGGGACGTTGTTCGAGGGCCTTGGCGCGCGCCGTTTCCAGGTCCAGTTCCTCGACGGACGGCGCAGGCAGCGGTTCCACGGAGAACTCGGTCCTGAGATCGCGTCCCAGCAGGCGGTTGAAGGACTCCTTACTGGTCGCGATGCCGTCGCGCAGCGTCAGCAACTGAAGTCGCTGCTGGCTGGTCTTGGCCTTGACCGAGAGCAGGTCGGATTTGAGAACCGTTTCCTCCGCCAGGCGGCGCTCGGTGAGCCCGCCGAGTTCGACCAGGGCGCTCAGCGAGGCCTCGGCCGCCGCCACCTGGCCCTGCGCCTGCACAATCTGGTAGTACGCATCCCTCACCTGCTCAGCCAGTTCCTGCCGCTTCTGGCGGAGGCTCTGGCGCGCGAACTCCTCGCCGATCCGCGAAGAGCGAACTCCCAGATCGATCTTGTAAAGCTGCGTGAGCGGCTGAACTGCCGATCCGTGAACGATGGCGGTGACGCGCCGCGGCTCGGTGACGTCCTTGTTCTCCGCAGGCAGCGGCCCGATGCCGGGAATATCCCCTATCGCCCCTTCGGGAATCGTGAAATGAATCGGATTCAGCGCAATGCCGCTCAGCACGTCGGCGCTGAACTGCGGGTATCTTGAGGCGCCAATCTCGGCGGTCGCCTGCTGCGCCTTGGAGACGTCCAACTGGGCGCTCTGCAGTTGCCGGTTGTCCTTTAGAGCCGTCTGGATTGCCTCATCGAGCGTCAATACAGGCGCCGCGGCAGGCTGTTGCGCCTGCTGAGCCTGACAGATCGAGAAGAGCAGCACAGCACAGAAGGCGAGACGAGTCATACGGCAACTTGATTGTGTGTCTATACAAGCCCCGGCGACAGACCACAGCGTAACCAACAACGTGCGAGATCGCGGCGTTCGGGAGATTGAGTTGGCTGGATGATAAGTGATTCCGCGGCGGCCCGTCAATTACGGGGCGGCCCGCGCGCAGCCGCATCGAAGGGTCCACTGCGGGACCGGAATTCAGGATAAGTTCAGGCCCGTTTCGTGATATAAGATGCTTGTCTGGCACCACTCCTTGGGCGAAGGGCCGAGAGCCAGCCTGGCTTTCGGTCTTGACCGCGCGGGGTGGGTGAAAGACGCTCACGAGGTTCGCCTTCTCATGCTTGACGTTCATCTGCCGCATAAAGCCATTCACGGGTTCCAGGAGTTCTTCATTCACCTGTTCACCATCACCGTGGGCCTGCTGATCGCCACCCAGATAGAGAGCTGCATGGAGTGGCGGCACCACGTTCATGTGGCCGAGGAGGCGCGCGAGTCGCTGCGCGCCGAGATCCAAAAGAACCTGAACGACCTGAAGGGGTTGCTGCCGGGGCTAAAGAAGTGGCGCGACCAGGTCGATACCGACCTGGCGTTAATGGAGCGCATTCAGGAGCATCCTGAAGACATGAAGAATCAGCACGCCAAGTTTGCGATCAGCTTCAGCGCGGTCACCCTTTCGGATACGGCGTGGAGAACGGCGCAGTCCACCGGCGCGCTGGCCTACATGCCCTATGAGGAGGCCCAACGGTATACCGAAATCTACCAGGCGCAGGACGCCCTGATGGCGATGGAGGACAAGCCGGCCGAAGATGTAGCCGCCATCAACGGCCTGATCGCAAAATACAATTTTCGGTCGAGTCATTCCAGCAGGATCACCAAAGCACAGGCCAGCGCCGTGGCAGAGAAGCTCGGCGCGATGCAGATGCATCTGTCTTTAGGAAAGGGAGTGCTGGAAGAAGACATCGAGTTCAGCGAAGCGTTTCTAACCAACCGTGAGCCCCGGCACAAAATCGGAGAGCCCCCGCAATGAGGCCTGCGGGATGATCCCCACCTGTTCACCTGAGCGGGGACGCGACGGGCGCAACTGTCCGTTTGCGAACGGTTGGTTTCGCTTTTGAACATACCGGGCGCGCGCGGCCTGCATCTTCAACGCCCTAAGCGATTGAGAATAAACATCTAGCCGACCAGGCGGTTTGGCCGACAGAATGCACTGTCTAAAGGCAGGTTTCCCACGCCGGAACGGAAACCAGCCTGGAGGCTTCGTTGCAGACCGTGCTTCAAGACCTGCGCTACGCACTGCGGCAGTTGACCAAGTCGCCGGGGTTCACCATCGCGGCGGTACTGACGCTGACCATCGGCATTGGCGCCAACACGGCGGGCTTCAGCAGCATGGATGCCGTTGTTCTGCATCCGCTGGCGGTGCCCCAACTGGACCGCGTGGTGACGATTGACGAGCAGCAGGACCGCGGCGGCGTTGAGCAGGCGGCGCTGGCCAACTACCAGGACTGGACCCGCCAGAGCCGCTCGTTTGAAGGACTGGCCGTGCGCACCAGCCAAGACATGAGCCTGACCGGGGCGGGCGATGCCGCGCACGTGCGCGCGGCGCTGACGTCGGCGAACTTCTTCAGCGTTTTGCGCGCGCAGGCACTCCTGGGCAGCGTCTATGGCGAGAGCGAGTGCCAGCCAGGAAGCGACGCAGTCGCGGTGCTGAACTACGGCTTTTGGCAGAGGCGCTTTGCCGGCGATCCGGCAGTGCTGGGCCGCAAAGTCGAGCTCGATCAGCGGGAATACACCATCATTGGCGTCATGCCCAAGACCATGCAGTATCCCTCGGACGCCGATTTCTATCTACCCTTTGCGCCTACGCCTGGGCAACTCGCCGACCGCGGCGCGCACTACTACCAGGTAACCGGGCGGCTGCGCGATGGCGTCACCGTCAAGCAAGCCCAGGCGGAGATGCGCATCGTTGCCGAGCGCCTGGCGAATGCCTATCCGGCGACCAACCTGGGGTTAAGCGTGAAGGTCGAGCCGCTGCTCGACGGCATCAACGGCGAACTGACGCCGCTCTACTACCGGCTGGTGATGGGCGCCACGCTCTTTGTGCTCCTGGTGGTCTGCGCCAATGTTGCCAACCTGCAATTCTCGCGCGGCATTGCGCGCCGGCCGGAGATCGCCATGCGCACCGCGCTGGGCGCCAGCCGCTGGCGGATCATGCGCCAGTTGCTGATGGAGAACATTCTTCTGGGGTTCGCCGGTGCGGCCGGCGGGCTGGTATTCGGCGGGGTCTACCTGCACGTGATCCTCATTACCATGCCCGCGCGGGTGGCGCGCTACATGCCGGGCTGGTCGAATACCTCGCTGAACGGCCGGGTGATGGCATTCTCTCTGCTGCTGGCTCTGGCGGCAGGCCTGATCTCTGGAATTGCGCCGGCGGTCGAGGCGTTGCGGCTGAATCTTGTGGAGCAGCTAAGGTCGGGATCGCGCGGGACCACCGCCTCCAGGCGAAGCGGCCGGTTGAGGAGCATCTTTGCCGTCTTGCAGATCGCGCTGGCCGTGGCGCTGGTGATTGGCGCGGCGTTGATGTCGAAGGGCATG
>JBEKCX010000225.1:0-4993 GCA_050014655.1 Occallatibacter sp.
CCCTTGCCTAATCGACAACGATGACGACCAGCCCAACCTCTCGGCCCGCTGCTACGATCCAGCCGACCCTCGACCCTCGATCGCGCTTTGGGGAGACAGCCACGCCGCGGCTCTTGCTCCGGGACTGCGTTCGGCGGCCATCGAGCAGGGATATGGCCTGGTCCAACTGAACAAGGCCGCCTGCCTGCCTTTGAGCGGCGCGCTGCGCTACATTCCACTCATTCCCGCACAGGCCGCGCGCTGCTTGAGCTTCAACCGCAGAGTTCTCAGCCTGCTCCAGTCCGACGCCCGCATTCGCATTGTGATACTGGCCGGCGACTGGGCCGGCTGCCTCGATCGCACCTGGGAGCGGGGCTGGCTCACCGCCGATATTGCGCAGGCCAGCGCCATGCCCTCACTCGATGCGGTGCGCACCCTCTTCATAGAGTCGCTGCGGGCGCTGATCGAGACGCTGCGGGCGGCGGGCAAAATCGTTCTGGTGCTGGAAGACATCCCCAACTTCGATTTCGACCCGCTCGATCGAGTCCGAACCGCCCGCATCCGCGCGCGTGGCATCCTTGCCGGTTGGCTGGGAGTGGAGGATGCCGGCGATTCCGGCTTCGCTCCCAACGGCGTTGCCTCCGCCGACGCACTCGCCGTCACCACGCTCCGTCAGGCGGTCCCAAGCGAGGATGGGGTCGAACTGATCGACCTGAAACCCGCGCTTTGTAGCGCCCCTGACCACTGCGCCTATCGCGACGAAGACCGCCTGCTCTATGCCGACAGCGGCCATCTCACCCTATATGGCGCCCGCTATGCGGTGCGAAACCTGCGCCTGCCGACGCTGGCATTCGACCCCTGACCTTTGCATCGAGAGCCGGCGGGCCGCCTTCACGCCCGCCGTCTTGCCACTTCCTCATAAAGAGCCGTCTGAATCTCCCAGCGGCGCAGCCAATGCTCCAGGAACGTGCCGTCCCGGCAGTCTTCTTGGCGGTGCCCTCTCAGGTCAATTCACCTTGCGGCTTTTGCGTTTCGATCGTCTGGCGCGCGGCATCGGCGCAGGCGCCGAGGCGGGTTCCGCGCCAGCAGCCGTGCTCAGCAGATCGTCGATGCGATAGCCGGCGGCCTCGGCCTTCGCCAGAGCCTCTTCGACGGTTTTGCTCATCTCCTCGACCGCGGCGCGGCTGGGAGCGGCCTGCCCTGCAAGCCGAAGCAGTGACGGCATGAGAAGCCACCAGAGCAGCTCCTCATACGGCTCGCGAACCAGGTAAGAACGCCCTTCTGCCTCATGCACGCCCGTCAGCCAGCGCACATCCGCATCGAGCCACAACTCCGGCAGCAGCGCCACTCTATCTTCCCCGGCCGCTGCCGGCTCGCCAAGTGCCACGCCGCTTGGTTTTGCAGCCGAGACCGCCGGTTCAGCCTGGGCAGCCGCTTCCGCCACGTCTTCAGACGCAACCGCCGGCGGCACATCCACGCTCTCCACAGGCCCCGCTTCGCCCGCCGCATCCCCCTTCTTCAGGACGCCCGAGTTCGTGAGCAGCAGAACCTTGATTCGGGCCGCGACGCGCCAACCCTCCTCGCCTTCGAAGCCGAGGGCGCCGAAGGCCTGGGCGAACGGTTCCCGCAGCCGCAGCCGGTCAAACAGGTCCAGCGCAACCCGCTGCTGCGATTCCGCGCCGATCGACTCGGCCAGCAGTTCCAGCACGCACCAGCCGAGCACCGGGCCCCACATGGCAGTCGCGGTGAATTGCGGACTGGAACTGGGCAGCACACGCCGCGCGGAAACCGTCCACGGAGCCGGGAAGAGCGCTTCCAGCGCCGGAATCCTCATGGCGGCGCGCAACCGTTCGCGGAAGACCGGAGCCAGCGATGCCAGTTGGGCCGGATGGGCAACGCCGCCCGGCGGCCTCTCCAGGCCAAGCCGCGAAACATAAGCGGTCTGCGCGGCGCGCAAAAAGACCTCGCAGCGCTTCCACGCCAACTCGAAGAACTCGTTGCGCTCCTGTTGGATCTTCTTGTCCTTCCCGGCAACGGACGGCCCGGCGGCAAGCGCGCGAGAATGCTCCGCAACGCCGCCCAGCAGGCGAACGAGGGCGGGGGCGAGCTCCAGGCGCAGCGCCTCATGCACCGGCCGCAGCTCCAGATTCACCAAAGCATCGTCAAGGCTGGCAACGCCGCTCCCGTTGAGCTGATCGCACAGCCGGTCCCAGGGCTGCTCTGCCGTCGAGCGCAGCTCTCGCCAATCGAGAAAGACGTGGCATTGGTAAGCATGCAGATCGAGGGTAAGCCCTCGTTCGGAAAGGTCGCGGGCGCGGCGCAGGTATTCAAGCCCCGTGAGCGAGTCGCGGAAGGCGAAGACCATGCCCGGATCTCCCGTCAGTCCCAGGCCTTCGCGCAGGCGCTGCTGGCGCAGTTGCCCTGCGCCCTTGTCGGCATAGGCCGCCGAAGTATCGATGGTGCCGCGCGCTGTGCCATAGCGGTTGTTGTACACCACGAGGGCGCGCTCGCCGCCGTTACGGTTCGAGTAGGCAAAAACATTCTCGTCCACCGAGCCGGAGCCTTCAAAAAAGTCGTAAAGACGAAAGTTGCTGCTGTTGGCGAAGAGCCAGCGCTTATGCAACAGCGGAGCGATCTCCCGTTCGTGCCTCTCCACCAGCCAGTGGTCGGCAGTCTCGTCGTAGCGGGGCCACTGGTACTCCATCCCATACTTCTCGGTGAATCCCTCGATTTGTCCGTGCCCGAACATCGGCAGGCCGGGCAGCGTCGCCATCAGCGCCGTAATGCCGAAGCACTTGTCTCCCGTGCCAAACTGATCGATCGCCGTGCGCTCGTCGGGATTGCTCATGAAGTTCACGTAGCGCTTCATGATGTCGGGATCGAACTCCAGCGTGTTCTTGATGACCGAGCGGTACTTGGCGTTCTCCTCGTCGCGCATCATGTTCATGAAGGCGCTGTTGTAAACGCGATGCATGCCCAGCGTGCGCACGAAGTATCCCTCCATCAGCCAAAAGGCCTCAGCCAGCAGCAGCGTGCCGGGCACCTCGGCGGCCACGCGATCCACCACCTCGCGCCAGAACTCCTGCGGCATGTGGCGGTCGAATTCGGCCTGGCTCATGCCGTATTCAGCCCGCGAGGGAATGGCGCCGCTGGCCTTTGGGCCTGGGAACCAGAGGCGGTGAAAATGCCGCTTGGCCAGCGTCATTGCCGCGTCGAAGCGAATCACCGGAAACAGCCGCGCCACATGCAGGATGGTCTGGATCACCTGTTCGCGCACCGCCGGATTCAGGTAATCGAGCTGCGCCGTGTCGTTCCACGGAAAGCTGGTGCCGTCGTTGCCGTGATAGATGTAGCGCGTCTCGCCGCTGGCCCGGTCACGCCGGCGGAAGACCACCGCCGCATCGCTCTCCTCGTAGTAGCGGTCGTCGATCTTGATCTCCACCCGCCCGTCGTGGGAGAGATCGGGGCCGTTGAAGCTATATGCGGGATAGGGCGAATCCGGCCGGGAGATGAACCAGTCCGGGTGCTCGATGACCCAGGGCGAATCGATTCCCATGTGGTTGGGAACCATGTCGCTGGCCAGCCTCACGCCGTGCCGGTAAGCGCGGTCGCGCAGGTTCGTGTAGGCTGCCTCGCCGCCCAGATCCTCGGCGATCGTGTAGTCAGACAGCGAGTAAGCCGAAGCCACGGCGTCGCGGTTGCCGCACAATTGCTTGATCGTCTTCGACGCCCGGCTGCGTTCCCATACCCCGATCAGCCACAGCGAGTTGAGCCCGCGCCGCGCCAGGATCGCAAGTTCTTCGTCGGGAATCTCGTCCAGGCGGGCAATCCTGCGCCCATACTGCCGGCTGAGCTGCGTCAGCCACACGTAGGTGCTCTTGGCGATGAGCACTGCGGTGGGCATCCAGGCCGTGTCCGGGCTGAACTTCTCATACTCGTGGGCCGGATCGCCAAACGTCGGCACCTCGGAACGGCCGCCGGAGGGCCACTGCTGGTGGCGGTGGCCGCCCGGAGGATGGAACTGCATCCAGATGGCCAGCTCTTCCTCGCGCAGAATCTCGCCGGCCAGTTCCAGAAGACGATCCAAACTCTCGCCCAGCAAAGGCTTCCAGAGGGTCCGGATAATCTCCAGCTGCTCCCGCAGAGAGCGCGGCGATCTCAGAGCAGGCGCGCGCAGCAGTTCCAGCAGATTGACGGGCTTGGCGTTCGGCAGCGGGATCAACGGGCGAGTGGCAAAGTACGCGGGCAACTGTTCGGTCACCTGGCGATAGACCGTCCTTTCAGCCAGTGTCTTCTCCGCAAAAAGTTCCTCGAAGGGCAGAAAGGCTTCGTTGCGGTTGGCGGTCCAAAGCAGCATCAACTCTTCCAGCGCCGCGGCCCGGTGCGGGGTTCCGTCGGTCTCGCCGGCCAGCCATTGCCGGGGCGTCTCCTGGCCGCTGGCCACCCTGATCCCCGGAAACTGCTCGACGAACGTAAGCAGCAATTTGTTCAACTTCTTGGCGCCCACGCGCTCTGAGAACCAGCCCAGGGCGGCCGTCATCGCATCGGGATCGAAACGCTCCCGGTAGCGCGCTATCAGTACGTGGCTGGCCTCGTCGATCAGGCCCATCGCGTAGAGCGACCCGGCATGAACCGCCCGGTCCGGATGCTTTTCGACCTCGCGCACCTGGTTCATGCGCTGCGCGAACTCGCGGCACGCGCCTATATTGGCGAAAACGACGTTCCCCGCATAGGAGAAAAGAGACTCCGCGAACTGGTAGCGTAGCCGCGCATCCCGCGAAATATGAAATTCCATCATCGGAAACCGAACTCCCAAACTCTTCCGTACACTGTCGTTCTGGAACTCACCCACACACTGTCATCCTGAGCGGAGTAGGGCGCGTTCTCTGCGTCCTGCGCAGTCGAAGGACCTGCGGTTGCTTTTCGTCGTTCCGCTGAAAATCGGGTGCCCCACCCTCGCCGCCCCCCGTGGCGGGTTCTTGTGGCTAGGGTGGGACAACAAGCCCAAAACTCA
>JBEKCX010000226.1:0-5715 GCA_050014655.1 Occallatibacter sp.
AGTTCTTCAATGTGACGGTGCGCGCCGGCGCCTATGAGGCCAGCGACACTTTGGACGCAGTCCGGCGCGAACTCAGAACTGAGCTTCCCGGACAGACCCTCAAGGTCAACGCCGAGGGCGGCAATATCTTCCTGCGCGGCACCGTCAGGGATCTCAACAGCTCTGATCGCGCCGTCAAGATCGCCTCCATTGCCGGCAAGGTGGTCAACCTGCTCGACGTCGATGTGCCTGCCGCTGACCCGCAGATTCTCCTCAAAGTCCGCTTCATGAGCGTCGACCGAAGCAAATCGAAGGAGCTCGGCATCAACCTGTCGGCCATCGGGCTGGGGAACACCGCAGACTCGATTGGGACGAACCAGTTCGGGTCCAGTGTGACAAACATAGCGAGTACGTACACCGCGGCCGGCAAGACACTCAGCGCAACCGTCGAGGCCCTCGAGGCCAGGGGCGTCGTCGAAACGCTTGCTGAGCCCAACGTCCTAGCCGTGAATGGCAAGGAGGCCAGTTTTCTGGCCGGCGGAGAATACCCCTATCCGATGGCTCAGGCATCCGCGGGCGGAGTAGCCACCATTACCATCATGTTCAAGGAGTATGGGATTCGCCTCGACTTTATTCCCACCCTCACTCCCCGCGGGACCATCCGCCTTCAGGTGGCCCCCGAGGTCAGCGCCTTGGACTTCACCAATGCCGTCGAGATCTCCGGGTTTGAGATCCCCGCCATTACCTCTCGCAAGATGAAGACCGAGGTCGAGCTCGGCGACGGTCAGAGCTTTGTCCTCGCTGGACTGCTGGACAACGAAGATCGGACCAGAAGACGAGAAAGAATACGGAATTGATGGTGCTGGTGACGCCGGAGATCGTAACTCCCATCCAGGCCGGTGCGCCCGTGCCCGAGTTGAAGTTCCCGGAGAAGTTCCTGCCGCCAAACTCCGGCATACCGATGAATACTCCGGATGCCAAGACGGCTGCCAACACGCTGGCGCCCCCACCGGCAGCCATACCGGTTGAGAAACTGATTGAGAGCATGAAGCCTGAGGCGCCGCTGGTGATCGAAGGCTCCTCCGGTAGCTTTGGCGCCGGAGGTGGCGGGATTAGCTCCGCTCCGGCCACCAATGCAGCGCCCTAGTAACTCTGACTGCGGCCGTCTCTGCGGACGGCCGCAGCCGCTTGAGATTGCGTGTTCTCCACCTGGCGGCGATGATGGACGGTCGGCTCCGGCAAGCTGCCGATACTGGCGCTTTGAGAGCACAGCCTGGAGCTAGAATCGGCATCGACCGCGTTCGCTGACAGCCGAAGGTACCTGAGGCCACGCTGATGAACTTCTTGAGCCGGTTCTTTTCCACCCTGGGCGAGCGCCTCACTGCACACCACGATCACAGCCGCGACATCTGTCTGCGGGTTGCGAACCTCACCCGCAACACTGTGCTTGCCACCCGCATGCAAGTCGCCGACAGCAGTCCGAAGCGCAACAAGGGTCTGCTGGGCCGCAGTCATCTTGCTCCCGGAGAGGGCCTGTGGATCCTCCCCTGTGAAGCCGTTCACACCTTCGGCATGAAGTTCCCCATCGACCTCGTCTATCTGGACGGCAAGAACCGGATCAGAAAACTCTGCCGCGGCGTGCCTCCGTGGCGGCTGTCGGCCTGTTTCTCCGCTCACTCCGTCCTCGAGCTTCCTCCGGGCGCCATTCGCGACACCGAGACGCGCCTCGGAGACATCCTCGAGTTCTCCTCCGCATCCCCATCCAGCGACAGCGCCGATGATCTCCGCCATCCCTGAAGTGAACTGTCGCGCAAGGTCGTCGGGATCGCCTTTCTCTAGGCTCCGCGGTGGATTCAGACGCGTGCGTGGTTGCCGCGCTCCACTCCGTGAGTACCCCGATTTGCGTTTCAATGCCCGTTTCGGCCTCTTGCATGCGTACCCTCTCGCCCCCGCCGCTCTGCCCCCAACCGGGTCCCTGCTTCCCACTTTTGTGGGTCTACACCTTGGTGTCATGTATACGATGCCGGTCTCTCCATCTCGCCTACTGTATACAGGAGTTTACACTTAGACCTCTTTCGCTCTAGACCTACTCTTCTGTAAGTTATTGATTTATAATGCATATCGCTGCAAGCAAAGAGTGGCACGCCAGTTGCTATGAAGGGGGTGCCCCGGCCTGAAGCTGGGAAATTCAACCCATGGAGAGACCCAAATGAACACCATGCTTCTCAAGCTGTATGCGAAGTTCCAGGATCTGATGAACCGCGAGGAAGGCCAGGATCTGGTCGAGTATGCTCTGGTTCTTGCTTTGATCACCGTTGGCGCGGTCGCCATCCTTACCGGCATTGGCAGCAAAGTCGTGGCCACACTCAGCGCCATCAACTCCGCCCTGTAGCCTCAACCGAAGAAACCCGATGAAGGGCGGGCAGGGCACTGCCGATAACAAGGCTCGGTCCGCCGCTGGAAAGATATCCCTGTCAATCTGATGCCTGGCTTGGAGTCTCTTTCACAGACGGCACTGAACCCCGAAGCATCCGAGGAGTAAACCAAATGTCAGCCTCTGTTTTCAAATTCTATTGCGCGTTGAGGGAGCTGACGGCGCGCGAGGAAGGTCAGGATCTTGTCGAGAATGCCCTGATTCTCGCCTTGCTCTCGATTGGCGCGGTCGCTTTGCTCTCCGGCATCGGCTCCAAGGTCGTTGCCACTTTAAGCGCCATCAACAGTGCACTCTAGCTCTGATCGATCGATTGCCGCGAAAGCCGGGGCGGAGCGTCGCGAGTCGGTAGGCTAGATACGTGAGGGGGGGATTCGCGAAGCACCCGCTTTGCGAATCCCTTTTCCGCAAGCGGTCTTGTATTTTGCCTGAAACCACGGGAGATTGCCCCCATGCGATCCTGGTGCTGCAAGATATATTTCGGATTGCAAGTCCTGTTGGCGCGGGAGGAGGGACTTGATCTGGCGGAGTTCGCTCTGATTACAGCCCTGGTTTCCGTTGCGGGGGTAGCTGGGCTGGGGTCGATCGCCGTTAAGGTCGTCACAATGCTCAATTCATTGCAAACGGCGTGGTAGGCCTTATTGCGACGATCCTATCTGGAGCAAATCCAAAGATCATGTGAGCCGGCTGTATCAGTTCGTCGCCGGGCAGACACGCGTCGCCGCTTGGTCTTCGAAACTTGCTTTGCGTGGCCTCTTAGAGCGAAACCAGAGTTGGTGTGCCCTGGTGAGTTCAGTGCCGGGTCGCCGCTTCCTGGTGGTCGCGTCGAATTGGGGGTTGCGGTTTCGGGGTACAGTCACTCTGGTTTCGCTATAGCCCAACTCGCGATCGCAATCGCACTTCCATTCATCGTAGTTCCGGTTCTCAGCGCCGCGCGGACGATTCTCCGGATGCTTGGTAGTCTCCACCGCGCCTTTCGCGGAGTCGCGGTATAGTACCGTTATGCTCCTGTCTTTTTCTATTCAACCTGGTCCGGCGCTTATTTTGATTGAAGCCGGCCTTACCGGGATGGCAACCGCGCTGGTCCTCGCCTGGCCCCGCCTTGGTTCCCCGTTCTTTTCGCGAATCGAGCCCCCCCTGGCACGGCTGGCGCGGCGCAAGGGCCTGTCTGTCGCTCTTGTCGGCCTCGCCGCGCTCCTCTTGCGACTGGCCATTCTTCCCCTCTGCCACATACCCCTTCCATACTCCACGGATGATTTCAGCTTCCTGCTGGCGGCCGACACCTTCGCGCATGGACGGCTCGCCAATCCTACCCCTGCCATGTGGACTCACTTCGAAAGCATCCACATCACCATGCAGCCCACCTACATGTCGATGTACTTTCCGGGGCCGGGGCTGGTGATGGCCGCCGGCAAGCTGCTCTTCGGGCAGCCGTGGTACGCCATCCTGATCGTCAGCGCGCTGATGTGCGCCGCCATCTGTTGGATGCTGCAGGCATGGCTCCCGCCCTCCTGGGCATTGCTCGGAGGGGCTTTGGCGGTTTTGCGCATAGGACTCTTCAGTTACTGGACTAACACCTACACCGGCGGAAGCTGGCTCTCG
Source organism: Occallatibacter sp. (assembly GCA_050014655.1). Taxonomy (GTDB): domain Bacteria; phylum Acidobacteriota; class Terriglobia; order Terriglobales; family Acidobacteriaceae; genus Telmatobacter. The sequence continues at coordinate 4,013 of JBEKCX010000226.1, forward strand.
GCTCTCGGCGGGGCGCTGGTGCTGGGCGCGCTGCCTCGATTGATGAAGACCGCCCGCTTTCGCTATGGAATGCTCATGGCGGTGGGCATCGTGTTGCTGGGCCTGACTCGCCCTTATGAGGGCGTGCTTCTATCTCTCCCCGTGGCTGTCGTTCTGGGGCGCTGGCTTCTCTTTGCAAAGAATCGGCCGCCCGCTGCCGTGCTCCTACGCCGCGCGGCGGCGCCGTTGGCGTTAATAGTTGCCGCCGTCGCATGGCTGGGCTACTACGACTATTGCGCCTTTGGAAACCCCTTCACACTGCCCTACACCATCGCGCGCAATACCTACTCCATTGCTCCGTACTATATCTGGCAGCCAGCCCATCCCATGCCCAATTATCGGCACGAGGAAATGCGGCGTTTTTACATCGACAATGAACTGATCGGCTTCAACAGGCTTCACACCGTGCACGGCTTTGTCTATCAAACTCTGAAGAAGTTCTTTTGGGCGATGTTGATGTTCTTCGCCGGCACGGCATTGCTGCCTCCTCTCGTCCTGGGTTGGCGTGTGCTCCTGGATCGCCGCCTTCGCTTCCTGGTTCTCTGCCTTCCCCTGTGGGTAGCCGGCCTGGCGGTCGGCATCTTTCTCATTCCTCACTACCTGGCGCCCTTTACGGCGGGAATCTACGCCCTCGGCCTGCAGGCTATGCGCCACCTGCGCGCATGGAAGCCCGAGGGCAGGCCTGCCGGCTTGACGTTGGTGCGCCTCCTGGTCACAATCTGCATTGCCATGGCAGGGTTGCGTGTCTTTGCGGAGCCGCTTCATCTCACTCCTCCCCAGTGGCCGGTGGGCCTTTGGGCCTTCTGGTGGTATGGCCCGGGCAATTTTGGCGCCGAGCGCGCTCACATAGAGACTCAACTGGAACAGCTTCCCGGCTCTCAGCTTGCCATTGTGCGTTATTCGCCAAACCACTATCCCATAGAGGAGTGGGTTTACAACGCAGCGGACATCGACGGATCCAAGGTCATCTGGGCGCGGGAGATGGATGACGCCGCCAATCTCCAACTCATTCACTATTACCGCGACCGGAAGGTCTGGCTGGTGCAGCCGGATTCGCCCTCGATGAAACTCGCTCCTTACCCCATTCCCAGCAGCGCACAGCCATCATCGGCCGGGGTCGCAAAATGAATGTCTCCGCCGGCTCCGGAGTAACTCATGTTTCCACGCCGCGGCCGTCTTCGCCGTGGTCCCGCTATCTGCTCTTTGCGCTCTGCGCAAGCCTCTACCTGTTGCCGTTCATGGGGGTCATGAGGATCGAGACGGACGAAGGCGAGCTCTTGTCCGGCGCCGTGCGCATCGTCCACGGTCAAGTCTTCGCGCGCGACTTCATTGAGGTCATGGGGCCGGGCACATTCTATTGGCTGGCGGCCTTCTTCAAGCTCTTCGGTGTCACATTCCTAGCGTCGCGGATATGCCTCTTCGTTTCATCGCTGGGAACGGCCCTGTCGATCTACTTCCTCTCCTGCCGCGTATGCCCGCGATACCGTACGCTTCCCGCCCTCATTCTGGCCGGCACCTACGGCGGCGCCTTCTGGCCCGGAACCAGCCATCACGTGGACAGCAATTTCTTCGCGCTCCTTGCGATCGCCTGCATGGTTCTCTGGCAGGCCAGGCCCAGGAACAGCTTGCTGATCGCCGCCGGGGCCTTGGCGGGAATGACCGCC
>JBEKCX010000227.1:0-4971 GCA_050014655.1 Occallatibacter sp.
AAGCATCCATCGCTCTGCTGCTGATTCAGTTGACGATCTTCTCCTCCATCGCCGCCAAGTATCTCTACAAGCGCTGGCGCTGCCCGAGCGCCTGGACGCGCACCGTGGCCTCCTATCCGGAACAGCCCATGCGCGGCCGCTACCTGAGCGTGCAGCTGATCGTGGATGGCTGCCAAAGCACGATGCCCTCCGCGCTGGAGATCACTGTACCGAGGAACGCCGAGGGCGTGCCGGTGGGCAAGACCTTCTCAGTCAACGCGCCTCAACCCGTTCAGTTCCCGGCGACGCTCAAGGTGGAAGGCAGCAAGCTGGTCGCCATCCGCATTCCGGAGGACGACAGCCAGTCGCGCGGCCAGACGGTCTCCGCCTGGCCCGGTTCGTCGTGCGAGAGCTTTCGCCTCGACCAGCCGGTCGACTTTTACATTGCCGAACATGCGGCCAGCCCCGTGCCCGTCAAGCCCGGCCAGGAGCTTTGGATGGAGGTCACGGTCCCGCCCAAAGGGCCGCCCCGGCCGATTCAACTGGCGCTGAAACAGGACGGGGCCTGGAAGCCGCTGGCGTTTCAATAGGTTCGACTTTGCGCGCGGTGCTTTTCAGAGTTGGCGGCTCGGTCAGCCTTTTGCGGGCGCATTCAGCCCGGTAAGCCCCTCCGGCAGCGCCATTTCCACGCGCTTGGCGGCAAGATCGAGGCGGCGCAGATAGCTCTTCGCAAAGGGAATGAGGACTTCGCCTGCCGCTGCGCGCACCACCAGCAAGGCAACGGGGCCGGCAGTGCGATCTACATCCTCGATCACACCCACCTCAACCGGCGTTGCGCCGGCCACATTCACCAGTGCGCAGCCGATCAGATCGGCGATGTAAACCTCGTCGTCGCCGAGCGGGGCGCGCTCGGCCGGCGGAATCGCGACGATCAGCCCGGCAAGGGTTTCAGCGGCGGAGATGGAGTCCACCCCGGCAAAGTGCAACACAACGCCGCCCTTGTGCAGCCAGTGGTTAATCAGTTCGATCTCGCGCGGCGAAGCGCCCGGAGCGGCCTCGGACACCAGCCACAGCCGCCGGCGCTGGGCGAACTTCTCCGGAAAGTCGGTGAGAATCTCGGCGAAGACCTCGCCCTTGCGCCCTTGCGGGCGGCGTATGCGCGCCAGCCAGACCCATTGTGCGGATGATTCAGACGGCTCTGGCGCGGTCGCATTCAACTGGAGCCTGATCGGGAGCTTCAATCGTCTTCTTCCAGGATGTCGAGCGTGTAGCGGCGATGCAGCTTCATGCTGACGGCGCCCAGAATGGTGCGCACCGAGCGGGCGGTGCGCCCCTGCTTGCCGATGACCTTGCCCACATCCTGAGGCGCAACCCGCAGTTCGAGAATGGTATTGTCGCCCCGGTCCACGGATTCCACCTCGACGGCTGCCGGCTCATCCACCAGCGCCCGCGCAATCTCGCGGACCAGTTCGGCGGCTGATGTTGTTGCGACCATATCGTGCTGGGTCATGCGCGTGCCTCTGACCAAAGGTATCCCGAATTAGCGAACCCAAAAACAGCTACTTGAATCGGTGCGCTGAATAGTAACAGCAGAGACCCATCGCCGTCAGCAGGAGCGTGGGCGCCGGCGCCTGCACATTGAGCGCGGAAGGGAAGCGAGCGATCAGGCGGCTGCCGATTCCGGGGCAGCCTCGGCGACCGGGGCCGGGTTCTTGGCCACCAGCTTCGTCATGATGGGGGACAGCTTCGCGCCCTTGCTGCGCCAGTAGGCGATGCGCTCGTGCTTCAGCTCGACCGTGGCCGGGCTGGTGCGCGGGTTGTAGGTGCCGACGACCTCGATCGAGCGGCCATTGCGGGCGCGGTCCTTCTCAATGACCACGATGCGATAGTAGGGTTGCTTGGGGGCGCCAACACGCGCCAAACGAATCATCACCACGGCGATACGGTTCCTTTCAAACTCCATTGCTCTGTTGGGCTTCTTGGGGATACTTCCGGCTGGCGGCAGCTTCACCAATGCGCGCCCAACCCGATCGACGGCCAGATAGGAGCACCCAGCCTCACAAGACTCAACGTCTAAGTATCGCCGATAGTGGGCGGTTGAGGCAAACTATGCGCGCAAAGGGGCAGCGCTTGCACATCTAGATTCGCTTCTATGGAGGAAGAGGAAACACCGCGCAAAATATTGAATTCATGCGCTTTGTTACAAGACCGACCGGGGATAGCTATCAGGGAGATTAGGATGCGCTTGCCCTGGGCGGCGTCGCCAATTGCCGCATCGCCGGCCCCCAAGAAGCCGAGCGCACCGTCTTGTCGCAATGACGGCCACGCCGGAGGCAGCGCCGCGACCATCTTGCCAGTGCTTTGCCGTTTGCCTCCGCCATGGGCGAGAATGGGAGGGAGGCCATGCCCAATACGCCCCGCGCCATCGAGCCCCCGTTCACCGACGTTCCCGGCGCCGTGGCTGAGATTCGCGCCGGGCGCATGGTGGTGGTAGTGGACGACGAGGACCGCGAGAATGAGGGCGACCTGACGCTGGCCGCCGAGTTCGTCACCCCGGAGGCCATCAACTTCATGGCCCGCTTCGGCCGCGGGCTTATCTGTTTGACGCTGACCGAGGAGCGCGCCGATCATCTGCGGCTGTTTCCCATGACGCAGCAGAACTCGTCGCGCTTTGGCACCGCGTTTACCGAGACCATCGAGGCGCGGGAGGGGGTTACAACGGGCATCTCGGCCGCCGACCGGGCGCACACCATCCGCACAGCGATCGACGCCGGAGCGACTTCCGGGGATCTGGTGCGGCCGGGGCACGTCTTTCCGCTTCGGGCTCGGAGGGGCGGCGTGCTGGTGCGCGCGGGGCAAACCGAGGCTTCAGTGGACCTGGCGCGGCTGGCCGGGCTCAATCCCGCGGGCGTGATCTGCGAGATCATGCGCGACGACGGCGAGATGGCGCGCATCCCCGACCTCATCCCGTTCTGCGGGGAGCATGGGCTGCGCATCCTGACCGTGGCGGAGCTGATCCGCTACCGGCTGCGCCATGAGCGCTATATCGTGCGCGCCGGCGAGAGCCGCATCCAGACCCGCCACGGCGAGTTCCGCATGATCGCCTACGAGAGCCAGGTGAACGGCGGCGAGAGCCACATCGCGCTGGTGCGCGGCGATCTTTGCCCGGATTGCCCGGCATTCCACGGCGGGCCGGCAGTGGCCGCGCTGCCGGGAGAATTGGGCTTGACGGCCCCCGGCCAGCAGGAGTTGCAGCCACCCTGCCCGCGCGCCGTTCTGGTGCGGGTGCACACGCGCTGCACGGCGGGCGACGTATTCGCCGCCGACTGCCGCTGCCGCGAGACGCTCGACGAGTCGATGCGCATGATCGCCGAGGAGGGTTGCGGGGTGCTGCTCTACCTGCACAATACCTCGCGCGGCTTCGAGGCCGATCGGGCGCCGGCTTTGGCGGAGGCCTTCGAGCCGGGAGGAGCGGCTGCTCAGCCGCTGGGGCCGGACAGCGGCGTCGCGCGGCTCATTCTGCATCAGGAGTTGCGCGCCCGCGAGGGCTCCCAGGCCCGCACCGGGCGAATTCTGCGCGCCATCGGACTGGGCGGCCAGATACTGTCGGACCTCGGCATCCAGCGCATTCGCCTGCTCTCGAACACCCCCATGCACATTCCCGCGCTGGAAGGCTTCGGGCTGGAGATCGTGGAGCAGGTGGCGATTCCGGTGGGAGAATGCAGGCGGGCGGGGTCAGTTTCCTGAAGCGGGTTAGCTGCCTTGGCGCATTGGGCCCAAAGGGTTGTATGCCATTGCGTTCGGGTAACGCTAGCAGCCCGCGGTAGAACTCCTCCAGTGACAGAACCCGGTCGTGCCCTGACACGCTGCCGGCCTTCACCATAGGCTGCTAGTTACGGGGATTAGTTACTTCGGAAGCTGCCACCAACCTCCTTGAGATGACCGCTACGTGGGATTGACCTGTTACCCTTGGGTCGTTTCGAATAGGTTACCGATGCTATCGCGTCAGATGTGTCCAAAGACCGAAAGATGACAGTTGGGCTAGAAAGGCGGTTGGCCTTGAGCCGGGCTCCCCACTTGATCGAGCCGGAGGGTCTGTATGAGCTGGCCTGGACCTATGCGCCGGGCTCCATGTTTGCGTTTGACGCAACCACCGGGGACCTCACTGACGCCAACCCGGCGGCAGAAGCGCTCACCGGGTATTCTCGCGAGGAGCTTCTCGGGTTGAACATAGTCCAAATGCATCCTGAGGCCGAGCGGGAGCGGGTGAAGGCCGAGTTTCTAAAGGTCGTGCAACTGCCATCGCGTCACGCGGGCTTCCACATTCAGCGCAAAGACGGCCGGTTCGCGCCCGTGGCAGTTTCCTCATCGAAATCGTTGCTGCTGGATGGCCGGCCAGTGGTGGTTGCCGTGTACTTCGACATCACCGAAATGGAGCAGCGCGAACATAGCCTTGCCACCAAGAGATGGGCGATAGGCGCTTACGCGGGCGCAGCGATGGCGCTTTGGCAGAGGCACACCCCGGAGAGCCTCGTTGAGGCCATTTGCGAGGCCATTACCCGCGAATCTGTTTACATTCTCGCCTGGGCGGGCATTGCGGAGGGTGGTGCGGGCAAACCGGTTCGAGTGGCGGCGGCAGCGGGCAGCGCCGTCGGCTACATGAACGGATTGCAACAAAGCTGGTCGGAAGACGATCCAGTGGGACGAGGTCCGACGGGCACCTGCATTCGTACCCGGCAGTTGCAGATTGTGGAGGACACACAGACATCCCCGGTCTATTCCCCATGGCGCGAACGAGCGAGGCAGTTCGGAGTGCGTTCCAGTGTTGCGGTTCCTTTTGTTGCGAGTGGCGGTTCGCGTGGCGCATTGAACGTATATGCCGCACACCCCAACGCATTCGAACCCGCAGCCATCCAGGTATTCCAACATCTGGCTGAGCAGATTGGCTATGGCATCCATGCAATCGAGCAGGAGCGCCTGCTGGTTGCGGAG
>JBEKCX010000228.1:0-4966 GCA_050014655.1 Occallatibacter sp.
GTCCGGAGATTTGCCAGAGAGGATCACCCGGAATCAGTGCGCGCCGGAAACGCCCGTTTCTCGGTTCATGTCATGACAAGGCGGCAGTCCTCCGACACATCGGTGAATGGATTCGGCCCGCAGAGCGAAACGATTGATAGCGTCCCATCCATGAGTATGAGCAATCGTCATTGAGTTTTTGAATGCGCTGTGAACGCGACGCGAACCGGAGTTCGATCTACCGGGGGAAGCCGCCCGACCTTCACGCGGTGGCCGGATCAAGTCTCTCGATGGCCGCCTGATTGTGCTCCGGCGCCAGATGAGCATATCGGGTGGTCATTGAGATCGTCTTGTGTCCTGCCAATTCCTGAACCGTTCTCAGATTCACGTCCTTCATGACCAGGCGGCTGATGAAAGTGTGGCGCAAATCGTGCCAGCGGAAGTTCGGGACCTTCGCTTGCTGAACGGCCAGTTCGAACCACCCTCGTGGATCATTCAGATCTTTGCCGTACTTCGATTGAAAGACGCGCCCATCGTGCGGCCGGATGGCGTGTAGCGCCACAAGTGTCTTCAGACAGGTCTTGTTAAGCGGAATCTCCCGATCACTTCCGTTCTTCGTCTTCTCAAGGCGAATACGCTTGCGGGTCAGCGATACCTCCGGCCATTCCAGGGTGAATTGTTCGCTTTTCCGCATCCCGGTGTTCAGTGCAACATCGAACTCCGGCATGTGCATCGGAAACTGTTTTGTGATGGCCTCGCGCAGTCGATTCTCCTCGTCGTCTGACAGAAACCTTATGCGCGCATTGTTCTCTGGTCGCTGCTCCACCATGTGGGCAGGGTTGCTGGCCACCTTGCCGTCGGCCAATGCGATCTTGAACGTCTTTCCAAAAACATTCTTGTACCGGTTTTTGGTTGCCGGGGTCCAGTTATGGGCGCCAATCCAGGTGTCGATCTCAGATGGCTTGATCTCATCCGCAATCCTCTCCCCGAAGGCTTCCAGGATGAACTTCATCCTGCCTTTGAAGTTGCGAACGTCCTTGCGCTCGTGGTTGATGTACCAGTCGATGGCTTCCTGGGCGATCACGCCGAACTTGACGCCCTTGTGCTTCATGTTCGCCGGCAGCTTCACGCCGCGAACCACGTCGGCCTTCCGCAGGGCATACAGTTTCATGGCATCACCGCGGCGGCCTACCTTCTCGCGATGCTCGACGCCGTCCACCTTGAAGCGGATCCACCAGATGCCCGAGCCTGGCACTTTCTCAAAGACTCCCCGCTCCTTGCGAACCGCCTTTCTCGGCATGGAAACTGTCCTCCTGATTCGACGCTAGCATAGTCGGAAGAAAGCGGCACCATAAGTGGCACCAGCACTGTTTTGACATTGTAGCCGGGGAAAGGTAATCTCTGTATAGTGTTGATTATATTGGTGCCCGGAGGGGGATTTGAACCCCCACGGCCTTGCGGCCTGCGGATTTTAAGTCCGCTGCGTCTGCCAGTTTCGCCATCCGGGCTACAAAGCATTGACCTATACGCCTTATCGTACCTGAGCCAGACGACCTGATTCCTCGCAAGCCCCCGACTGAGAGTCCGCCTCCAGACCCCCGCCGGACGAACAACAAGTATCGCGCGAAGTGTAAACGGCTGGGCGCACGCGCCTGCCGGACCGACATCTGTTCGGCAGAGGGGCGCGCCTCACTGGGCCTTGCGGAAACAGATACTCTCGCCGTCCAGCCGGTACTCGGCCGAGCAGAGATCGCCGCCGCAGATCATTGTCTCGCCGCCGCACAGTTGACGGCGTGTGATCAGCCCCAAAGTTCCGCAGCGGGGACAGGCCATGACCGCGGCGAACGGGTTTTGTGCATGACCCAGCTTGGCCTGGTTCTCAAGCACGAAGACCGTTCCGGGGTCCATTCTCTCAGGGATCCATTCTTCCAGAAACTGCAAGTCGGCTGACATCTTTCCCTCCGCTGGGTTGATGTAACCGAGCCGCGTTCGATGCTATCGGACCGGCTCAGTGGTCGAACAACAGCAGGCTGCGAATGGCGTCCCGGGGGCAGCACGAGCCTCCGGAGAGAACCAGTGTCTTTGGCTCAGTGTTCATGGGTGAGACCGTTGAAGTCAACGTAAATCGAACCTTAGAGAGTATCGAGGGGGATTCCCCGTGCGGGATGGGAGCGTCTTTCTCAGAACCCGTCCAGAAACTAGCGAATGGAACCATGGAAGGGATACATGGTTGTGCCCGACGGGGCCTGCGCCGCGTCCAGGTCTTCGGCGCTCCGGGTTTTCTTTACGCCCGCGCACAAGTTCCTCGCGCATCGGAATTGCCATCAGTTCTGGGTGCATTCCCGTTTCCGGCATGGGAGTTGGCCGAGAGCATATTGCCTTAGGCGCTGCCTCGAATTCGTTTGGTGTAGCCTTGAACCGATGGTCTTAGAGGAGAACAAGCCGCTCGCGCCCTTCACCACCTTCGGCATCGGCGGCCCGGCCCGCTGGTTTGCCGAAGCTGCCAGCGAAGACGATATTGTCGAATGCGCCGCCTGGGCGCGGGCGCGCTCTCTGCCGCTCTTTGTGCTGGGCGGCGGCAGCAACCTGCTCGTCGCCGACGCCGGATTCAACGGCCTGGTGCTGCGCGTGGGGCTGCGCGGGATTGCGGTTGCAGAGCCAGCCCGGGATTCATATCCAAGGATCTACCGCGTTGCCGCGGGCGAGACCTGGGACGGCTTTGTGGAGCGCGCCGTTGAAGACAACTGCGCCGGCATCGAGTGCCTGGCCGGCATCCCCGGCACGGTGGGTGGAACGCCCGTGCAAAACGTCGGAGCTTACGGTCAGGAGGTTGCTTCGGTAATCGAGCGGGTGCGGGCCTTCGACCTGCAGGAGCGCGTCTTCGTCGAGTTTTCGGCGGCGGAGTGCGGTTTCGCCTATCGCCGCAGCCGCTTCAACTCCGCCGACCGCGGGCGCTACGTGGTAACCCGCGTGGACTACCGACTGACCTATGGCGGTGCACCCACGCTGCGTTATGCGGAGCTCGAACAGATGCTTGAGCCCATGCGGCAAGGGGGCAGGGAAGTGAGCCTTGCCGAGGTCGCCTCCGCTGTGCGCAGCATCCGCCATTCCAAGGGGATGCTGCTGGTTGAGGGCGACTTGGACTGCCGCAGCGCGGGCAGCTTCTTCAAGAATCCCGTGATCGCCGAAGAGCAGTTGCGCCGCATTGCCGAAAGTAGCGCCAAACAGCCGCGGCGATTCACTGCCGGACCGGAGCCTGAGAATCGGGGCAGGGTCAAGGTGCCTGCCGCCTGGCTGATCGAGCAGGCCGGCTTTGCCAAGGGCTATGCGCTGGGGAGGGCCGCAATCTCGTCGCGCCACACACTGGCCCTTGTCAATCGGGGCGGGGCAAGCGCGGCGGAGATACTCGCCCTGGCCGGCCAGATCGCCGCCGCCGTCGAAACCCGCTTCGGTATTCAACTGGAGATGGAGCCGGTGCTGCTTGGCTTCTGAGCCTGCCATTTTGCGCTGAAAGAACCGGCTCTCGCGCACAACCCGCCGTCCGGCGATAGAATGACGATTGTCCTGCCGATCTTTTCTGAGCGAGCTCATGTGAACCTCAGCGCCCCATCGCTAACCCGATTTCTTCGCCAGCAAGGCGTGTACCTTGCGTTCGCCGCCATTGTCGCCGCTTTCTTCTGGGGCAATGGGCAGCGCATCAATCCTGCCAGCATCATCGTCTACACCCTTTCCATTGGAAACCTGATCTCGCTTGCGGTCGAGCGATTGCGGTTCCTTTTTGCGGATCGCCCGTTCCCTTACGACTGGATCATCTTTATCCCCATCCTGCTGGTCGTCGCTGCTCCGGTCTATGTGATCTCGACGGTTCTTGTATGGTTGATCGCACTTCCAGCTCCGCAGAATCTTGGTCGTCTCATCACGACGGGATGGAAGCTGACTTATGTCGTCACCTTCGTGTTCAGCATATTTGTGTATCTCCATCGTTCGATAACATCGCGGCTGGAGCGCCGCAACGTCGAGCTACAGCACTCGGTCGAACTTGGCACGGCGCGCATTGAACTGCAGGAGCGGGAGCTGCAGCGCGCCGAGGAGATTCAGCGATCCCTGCTGCCCCGCCAGATTCCGCAGATTCCCGGCTTCGAGGTGGCCGCGGCCTGGCTGCCCGCGCGCACGGTGGGCGGCGATTACTACGACGTGCTCCGCCTGGGCGGCCATCGCCTGGGCATTTGCATCGCCGACGTCGTCGGCAAGGGCGTCTCGGCGGCTCTGCTCATGGCCAACGTGCAGGCAGCGGTTCATGCCTTCGCCGGCGACACCGAGAGCCCTGCCCGCCTTTGCGCCAAGGTCAACCGGCTGCTCTCGGAGAACATCGCCGCCGGCAAGTTCGTCTCGTTTCTTTACGGCGTCCTTGATGGCGATGCGCGCACCTTCCAGTTCTGCAACGGCGGCCATTCTTGCCCCATCCTCGCCTCGGGCGCTTCCGTCCGGACGCTGGATCAGGGCGGCGCGGTGCTTGGCGTCTTCCCCGACTGGAAATACGAAGACTCAACGGTCGAACTGCGCACCGGCGACCGCCTCTTGCTGTTCACCGACGGCATCACGGAAGCCAGCGATGCGGACGGCAAGGAGTTTGAAGAGTCGGGCATCGCCGCATTCGCCCAGGCCAACCGCTCGCTCACGGCGCGGGAGTTGAACAACCGCGTGCTGGCGAAGGTAACCGCCTTCTGCAACGGGCAGTTCCAGGACGACGCAACGCTGCTGGTGATCGCCGCGAATTAGGGTCTGAGGTTTTGACAGGCCCTGAGCGCTCTCAACGGCGGAGCTGCAAGACTGGCCGCCAATTTGATGGTCTTTCAGGCCGCAAAACCGCGATATGGCGCGCCAAAGCGGCGAAAAACGGCTGGTACTGATTACCAGTCAGACAATAGGGGCAATTCTTAAGTTGTTCATCCTTTGCGAGTTACGAGCAAGGCGGTCATGGAAAATG
>JBEKCX010000229.1:0-4966 GCA_050014655.1 Occallatibacter sp.
CGGTGGTGATCTTGTCCAGCCGGTCGACGGCGGAGTTGGCGCGGGTGTAAAGCGTATCGTCGGTGATCAGTTTGCCCAGCGAGCCTTTCCCCCCGGCCATGCTGCCGGTGATGGTCTGCAGATCGTCCGCAATGCGCGTGAGCTTGTTGTAGAGGGCGGGATCGTTGATGAACTCGCCCGCCGAGCCCTTCTTGGAGTTGATCGAATCCATGGTGATTTCGAACTTGCGCAACAGCGTGGTGAGCTCCAGGATGGATTCGTCGCTGGTGCGGATCACGTCCTGAATGCTGGGCGAGCCGGAGGCCTTGAGTTCGGCGTTGTTGGCCGGATGGGGGCCGGTGGCATGGGCGGAGCTGAGATCGACGAAGCTGTCGCCCAGAACGCCGGCCTGCTCGATCGCGGCGGTCGAGTCGGTATGCAGGCGGTCCAGATACTCGCGGCCCACCTGCATGGTCACCTCGACGGGCGTGGGATTGCGATCGGGGACGATGCGGACATGGATCACATTGCCGATGGTCACGCCTTCGAGCGTGACGGGGGCTCCGTCCTTGAGCCCGGCGGCATTCTCAAAGTAGGAGCGGAGCGCGAGCTTGGGCGAGAACGGCCCGCCAGAGGAGCCGGACATGAGGAAGATGAGCGCGATCAGCACCAGCATGGCCACCATGACCAACGCTCCCACTCTCAACTGCGACCACTGAATCTCTTTGCGGCTTGGCACGACAATCCCTCGTTCGAATGAGCCGGTAGACGCCTAGAGGATAGCAGAAGGGCCGGCTCTATCGCCCGTCCTCGAGCACCACGCTGGCCATGGCCAGGCTGGCGGTGTGGGTGATGGAGAGAGCGGCGCGGGCCACGCCCAGGCCGGCGGCAATCTGGGCGGCGCGCCCGTGAAAGCGGAGGGTTGGCCTTCCGCTGGCTTCGCGGGCCACCTCAATCTCCAGCCAGCTCACGCCGAAGCTGATGCCCGTTCCCAGGGCTTTGGCTCCCGCTTCCTTGGCGGCGAAGCGGGCGGCAAAGCTCTCCGCGGAGTTGCGCTTGCCCAGGCAATAGGCCTTCTCCGCGGCGGTGTAAACGCGGTCCAGGAAGCGGCCGCCGTAGCGATCCACGGACCGCTGAATGCGCCCGATCTCAATCAGATCGATTCCGGAGCCGACGATCATGCTGCTTCCAAGGCTACATCATCCTGTTTCGCTGCGCTTGCGGGCACGCCGCCAGCCGTTTCCCACACCGAGCGTCGACCCCAGAATGGAAGTCTCGCACACCTCCAATTACCAGCGCAGGGTACCGCGGACCCTTGCAGGGCGCGGATGTTCCAAAGCCGGTCAAGCGCCGTGCGACTCCGCAACACTGGTTATGCTGCCCCGACTGGTTCCGATAAGACGGGTGTGAGGCTGACAATGCTGGACCACAACGAGGGGCAAGTCATCACCGTACCCTGGGCGATGCAGATGAAGGCCATCTCGATCGAAGAGCCGTCGCGACTCGTCCAGACTCTTACCGGCGCAATCCTGGGCTGTGGCGGCTGGGTTCTGAGCCGCGGCGCAAACGATAACGGAACGGTAACCATGCTCTTCGAGTTCGAGCGCCAGGCCTGCGTGGATATCTATAGCCTGATGATCGCCGCCGGCCTGGAACTGAGCCAGAGCGGGCACATACGCTTTACCGAACTCTGCCAGTGTACCCGCAGCCACTTGCGGGAGTGCGGCACGGAGATCGCCAGCATCGACCTCGAGATTCAGACCTTTCCTGTGGAGAGGGTGCACGGCGTCCTTGCTCCCGAGGCGGGCTGATCGAAGCAGGCGGGCTGCTCAGCCGGCCTCCACCAATCCATAGCGGCGCTGCCAGGCATCTTTGAGCCGCTCACGCACCATCTTCCGCTCGGCCTCGGTGGCTTCGGCCCGATCGCCCTTTCCGGCTGCGGCAAAGCGGGCAGCTTCCATCTTGGCCAGCTCCAGCAGCTTCCGGTCGCGCAGCAGATTGGCCACGCGAAAGTCGGGCAGCCCGGCCTGGCGCGTGCCGAAGAACTCGCCGGGGCCGCGCAGGTTCAGGTCCAGCTCCGCCAGCTCGAAGCCGTCTTGGGTGCGGACCATGGCGCTCAGCCGCTCCTCGGCAAGCGGGGTAACGCGCTCGCCTGTGATCAGGATGCAATAGCTCTTGGCCGCCCCACGCCCCACGCGGCCGCGCAACTGGTGCAACTGCGCCAGTCCGAATCGCTCCGCGTGCTCGACGACCATCACCGTGGCGTTGGGCACATCCACGCCCACCTCGATAACCGTTGTGGCCACCAGCACGTCGATCTCGCCGCGCTGGAAGCGGCGCATGACGATCTCCTTCTCGTCGGCGTCCAGGCGTCCATGGAGCAGCGCCAGGCGCAGGCCGGCGAGCGGCCCCGAGCGCAGCTTCTCGTGCATCTCGACGGCGGACTTGAGGCCGGATTTCGCTCCCGGATTGGCCTCCTGCGCGGCCTTCGGAAACAGCAGCTCCGCTGTTCCAGGTCTTGGTTTGGAGTTGCGGGGCGCCCCCGAGCTGGGTGCCCCAGGTCTCGCCTTTGAGACCTGGGAAGCGGTGAGAGGCGGCGTCGTCTCACCACCCGCCTCCGGGTCGTCGTGGCAGAAATCCAGTTCCGGCTGGTCCTCCTTTGTCCCCTCGATGACCGGGTAGACGATATAAGCCTGCCGGCCCTTCGCCACCTGCTTACGGACGAAATCCCACACCTCCCCGGAGCGCTCGGCGGGGACGCGGCGGGTGGCGATGGGCGTGCGGCCGGGCGGCAGCTCGTCGAGCACGCTCAAGTCCAGATCGCCGTAAAGCGAAAGCGCCAGGGTGCGCGGAATGGGAGTTGCCGTCATCACCAGCACGTCTGGCTCAGCCTGATTAGGCTTCTTCATCAGCCGGAACCGCTGCAGGACGCCGAAGCGGTGCTGCTCGTCCACCACCACCAGGCCGAGGCGGTCGAACTCGACCTTCTCCTCGATCAGCGCGTGCGTCCCGACGATCAATTGCGCCTCGCCGCTATTGATTAGCCCGCGCGTGTAGCGCTTGCGGTCCTCGTCCAGCGAGCCGGTCAGCAGCACGATCCGGTAGCGGCGGCTCGACCGCTCCAGCAGCTTGCGCGCGGCCAGGTAGTGCTGCGTGGCCAGAATCTCAGTGGGCGCCATCAGCGCCGCCTGGAAACCGTCTTCCATGGCCACCAGCATGGCCTGCAGGGCGACGATGGTCTTTCCCGAGCCCACATCGCCTTGCAGCAGCCGGCGCATGGGGCTGGGCGCGCGCATGTCGGAAACAATCTCGCCCAGGGCCCGCTTTTGGGCGGCGGTGGGATGGAACGGCAACACCTCGCGGATGGCCTCGCGAACTTTGTCGCTGGTGGCAAAGGCGATGCCCGCGCGCTCCCTCATGCGGCGGCGCTTGAGTTCCAGGCCCAGCTCCAGAAAGAACAGCTCTTCAAAGATCAGCCGCCGGTGAGCGGCCGTCGCCCAGGCCTGCAACAGGACAAAGGGAGTTCCCTCGGGCGGAAAATGCACCTCGCGCAGTGCCGTCTCGCGATCCGGCAGGTCCAGCCTCGAGAGCATCTGGCGCGGCAGGCACTCCGGCACGGCCCCGCGCACGCTCTCCAGCAGGTTGAAGATCGTCTTGCGCTGCCAGCGCGAGGCCAGCCACGCGCCGCCCAGCGACTCGTACACCGGCGTAATGCGCCCCACCTCCAGCAGCCGCGTCTCGGCGTCGTCGGTGGCGTCGGGCAGCACCTCGAACTGCGGCTGGATCATCTTCAGGTTGCTCGACGAGCGCGACGGCTCGACCCGTCCATAGACGGCCACCGTCTGCCCGGCGTGAAACTTGCCTTCCAGGTAGCTTCCGTTGAACCAGATGCACTTCAGCGCCAGGCGGCCCTGGCCCACGGTCAGCTCGAAGATGGGCATGCGCTTGGTGCGCAGCAGCGCCGAGCCGCGCACCTCAGCGATGACGCTGGCCGTCTCGCCGGCCTTCAGCTCGTCCAGGCCGCGCGGGTTCTGGCGGTCCTCGTAGCGGAAGGGCAGGTGGTAGAGCAGATCCTCGGCGGTCAGGATGCCTTTCAAGGCGAGCATCTCCGCCACGCGCGGACCCACGCCGCGCACATACTTCACAGGATCGTCGAGGCCGGGCACACTCGAATGCTAAAGCATTTCTCCTCGAATAGGCTGGGTACCCCTCGCAGAGATTGGGTGCCCCACCCTCGCGGCGTCCTTGTTTCTACCGCTAGGGTGGGAAAGCACGAACCCACGGAAGCAATCAAGCCGCAGGGGCCTTAGGCTCTCCCTGCAAGTCCCGGAGAAGCCTGTCGAAGGCCAGCCGGTAGGAGTCAAGATCCTTCCAGTTGCTGAAATCGGGAATATGGAACTCGCGAATCTCACGGGCAGAGTCCTTGCCGATATCGGAATCAAAATATTCCCATCTCCGTATCGTCGCGAAGGGGCAGAGGCCGATGGGGAACAAGACTTCCTTCTTCTGCTCGACCTCCCGCTTGCGCGCCATGGCGATCTCCGTCCTCACCCACTCACTCGCCATGCTGGCCGGGGAGAGGATGAGCAGCAGCCTGTCATGGGCTCGAATCGCCTCGTCAATCTGCCGGTAAACCTTCTTGCCGCCACGCATATCATGGTCATCTTTCCAGCAGCGGACGCCTTTGACCTGCAAGTCGGCGTGAAGGCGCTCGGCGAACTCCTGATCGTGGGTCGAGTAGCTGATGAACAGGGAGTAAAACTCTATTCCAGTGAAAACCAGTGAGGCCATGTACGTGATGAAGCTCTCGGGAACGCCGGCCCCGCGCAAAAAGATGTGCGGAATCCTGCCCTCTGATTTGTAGATCGTGTCGATGCCGATAGTGGAAGGATAGCTATGTTCGATCGTTTCTAGTCCTATTACCGCACTCAAATCGACGTTAACGAATGTCGTGGACCCAACATTCGCCCCAGTCAGGTTCGTCTGG
>JBEKCX010000230.1:0-4957 GCA_050014655.1 Occallatibacter sp.
CTTAACCTGCTCAAACAGGACAAAACCTGCACGCTTGGAATCAAAGGCAAGCGCCTCAAGGCCGGTTGGGACAATGACTACCTGCTACAACTGCTCGGGAATTAAGATGCGTCGGCCCTGACGCACCGGTACCCAGGCCATGTGGATTCGTGCTTTCCCAGGTCCCCAAATGCGAGGGACCTGGGGCACCCAGGCCGGTCGGTCAGGGTAGAACCGGGGGATATCGGTTCAGCTCACCGGAAGAGGCCGAACCTCTTCTTCTTTTCCTCGATCTCAGGTTTTCCGCAAACGCCTCTGGCCATCTGGCGGATGGCCCGGGAGATGGATGAGTCCTCAAGGGCCAGCGGGATGGCGGTGTTCTGCATGCGGCGGACGGCGGCAAAGTTGTTGGGGATCTTAAAGTCAGCCGGCCTGGTGAGCGCCTTGGTGACGTACTCTTCAGGGAATCCCCGTGAGTCGGGATCGTAGCGGTTGATTACGACCTCGAGCTTGGGGCCGCCGCGATGAGACAACTCTCCGATCATGCGGTTTGAGTTGCGCAGTTCGGCAATGCCGATCTGCGTGACCAGGTAAACGGTGGCCGATTCTCTGAAGAGGGCGGTCTTCTCCAGGTCGAGTCTCGACCCGGCATCCACCACCACGTAATCGAATTGCTGGCGGGCGGCTGCGAGCAGCTTGTCGATGGCTTGATCGGAGGACTCGAAGGTGGTCATCTCACTGGGCGCCGCGAGCACGGAGAGGCCGGTGCTATGACGGACGATCATGGTGAAGAGAAAACTGGCATCAAGGCGGTCGGAGTTCTGGAGCGCGTCCACGGTGGAGTACTGAGCTTTGATTCCGAGGTTGATGGCCGCATCTCCAAACGGGAGGTTGAGATCGATCAAGAGGGTGCTCTGGCGGGATTCCTGGGCCAGGGATACGGCAAAATTGGAGGCCAGGGTGGTGACGCCGGAACCGCCCTTGGAACCCAGGAACACGAACAGGGCGCCATCGGCTTTTTGCGGGGCGCGAGTTGCCGGACGGTGGGCTGAAGCCCGAACCAGAGCCTCGGCCATGGTGTTGTGGGTGAGCGGGATGCGGAGAAACTCGCGCGCACCGGCGCGCATGCAGCGGACCATCAGATCCGGATCGGCGTGCTCCGAATAGACCATGACGACAGCCGAGCCGTGCGTACAGATGGCCTCGATCAGATCCAGGGCGAACTCCGGATCGCTGTCCAGGTCGACGATCAGGACATTGAAGTTCCGCATCAGCATCTGCGGCACATCGCCGAGGCTGGCGGGATAGGCCTTGAACTGCTGGATCTTGCCGTCCTGGCATTCTGCCAGGGCGCTTGCCACTGCGTTGCGCCGCCGCTCGTCAGGACCGATCACCGCAATGGACAGGACGGTGGCGCTAAAGGGATCCGAAATGTGGAAAGCGGTGGTCAAGGGCACTCCGAAACTTGGTAATCGCTCATCTCCTTTATCGGCGTGGGGGGAGACCGGCGTTAACGTTCCTTGAGAGTTTGATTCCTAAGGGTTAGGATGCACCGGCCACAGGGATTTGTCTAGTGCTGTTCGAAAGTAATGTAACTTTGGTAAGGTTCAAAGCGTGAAAGATGCGGCGCAGGGGCGGGTTGGAGAGGGGACGCGGCGGCTGTTGCCGGGGCTGGCGGTCGGCGATGGGTACATGCGGCATCCCTTCGACCTGGAGTTCGGAGTGCGGACGAGCGGGCTGATTGCGGGGCGCCACCTGAAGAGCGGGCACCGGCACGACCGGCATAACACGGCTTACTACGGGGTTGCGCCTTCTGTTTTCGAGTCGCTGGTGGCGCGCTGGCGGAGGAGCCGGCCGGCAGCGCCGATCGACGAATTTGCGTTTGTGGATGTGGGCGCGGGGATGGGGCGGGCGGTGCTGCTGGCCTCGGAGATGCCCTTTCGCGAGGTGGTGGGAGTGGAGCTGAATCCCACGCTGGCGCGAATTGCGCGCAGAAATGCGGCCGCGTGGCGGGCGGCGGGCCGGGCGCGCGCGCCGCTGAGGATGGTCTGCGGCGATGCCGTCGAGTTCCGGTTTCCCCAGACGCCTTGCGTGGCGTTCCTCTTCAATCCGTTTGGCGCGCCGGTGCTGCGGCGGCTGCTGCGGGCGCTCAAGAAGGGCTTTGCCGGGCGGGCCGGGCAACTGGACCTTCTTTATGTGAATAACGAGCAGGAACGCGTGCTGGAAGAGCAGACGGGGTTTGTGAGGCTGTTCAAGGGCGAGGTAAGGCGGTCGCGGGCGGATGCGATTGCGGACCACAAAATACTGGCCCACCAGCCGGAGGGGGAGTATGCATCGTCGAACGCGGAGGATTGCTCGATTTGGCGGTGGGTTGGGGAAGGCAGGGACTAGGGACTAGGGAAAAGGGAGTAGGGAGTAGGGAGTGCGACTTTGAGTGAACCGCATCTGATCTTGGGATTGGGCGAGCTGCTTTGGGATTTGCTGCCGCAAGGAGAATTGCTGGGCGGCGCGCCCGCCAACTTCGGCGTGATGGCGGCGCGGCTGGGCAACCACGCGGCCATCCTGAGCCGCATTGGGCGCGACGACCTGGGGCGGAAGGCGATGGACCGGCTGGACGCGCTGCCCGCGGACGCGAGCTCGGTGCAGGTCGATCCGGCGCACGAGACGGGCCGGGTGACGGTGGCCTTCGAGGCCGGGCAGCCGCATTACACCATCCACCAACCTGCGGCGTGGGACTTCCTGGAGCTTTCGGACGAGTGGGTGCGGCTGGCGGAGCGTGCCGACGCCATCTGCTTCGGGTCGCTGGCGCAGCGCTCGCTGGAGTCGCGGCAGACCATCCAGACGCTGGTGGCTCAGAGCTCGTCGGCGTGCGTGCGGATCTTCGACGTGAACCTGCGCGCGCCGTTCTACTCCGGCGAGGTGATTCAGGAGTCACTGGAGCTGGCGACGGTGATGAAGATGGACGCCGCCGAGCTTTTACTGGTGATGGGGCTTCTGGGCCTGCCGGTGGACGAAGGGCCGGCTGGGGATTGGTTGCATCGGGGCGCGCTGCGGCTGCTGGAGGAGTTTACCCCGCTGGAGATGGTGGCGATCACCCGCGGCAAGCATGGGAGCCTGCTGGTGAAGCGGAAGGAGTGGTGCGAGCACCCCGGCATTGCGGTGAAGGTGGCCGACACCATCGGGGCGGGGGATGCGTTTACCGCGGCGCTGACTCACTACCTGCTGCGCGGTGCGGGGCTGGCAACGCTGAGCGAGGCCGGAAACCGCTGGGGCGCATGGGTGGCCTCGCAGCCGGGCGCCATGCCCGCGCTGCCGGACGAGGTGATAGCCAGGATTACGGCGGAGATCGAGGGGTGAGCGCCGGAGATGAGCGTTGCGGGAAGGCCCGGTTGTGGGTCGGTTTCCGGTTTGCCGATTACTCGCTCAGAGCGCTCTAATGGGTCGATCTTGTTTCAGGAACAGCCCTTCCAGCGACTACAATCCTCGTAAACACCCCGCTGGCGAGCGCGACAGACAAATGGCGTCCTTCATTCACATCGCAGACAAGAACAAAGAGCAAGCAATCCTGCGAAACGGTATCAAGTCCACGAAGAGCCGCTCCGGAGTTCGGGGCGTTTGGGCAATGCCGGTTGTCCCCAACTTCACAACGACGCATCAGTGGGCGCGAGAGCTCCGGAGGCAGCCGATCAGGACGCTGGTATGTGTTCAGTTCAACGTTCCTGACGATGACCCCGTCTTGGTCGGCAAATACGATGGTGAAAAGTTGGAGATGACAGCAGGGGAGGCGGTTGGCGCAGTCCTCGACCATGCCGACCCGATGGGGCTCGAAGTAGTCATTCCCAGAAAGATCACCCCAAAGGAGATCACGCGCACGTATCTAGCGCCGCGCATCACCGGTTGGCGGTACTATCCAACCGCAAAGGGCAACCCGCCGTTCTGTCACTGCAAATGGTGTAATCGCGGGGAGATACGCGCCCAGCGCCTGATTCGAGAATAGAGGGCCTTTGGTCGGCTAACCGGAAACTGACCCATTGCCACAGCCCGATCCCACTTGCCAGACGCCGGGGCAGTCTCATACTCTGGCCTTCATCATGAGTAAACGAATCCTCGCCTTCGCTCTGCTGTCCGCCTTCACGCTGCCGTTGAGCCTCTTCGCCCAGGCTCCTACGCTCTCCATCCAGGTGGATCGACCGACTGCCAAGGTCAGCCCCATGCTCTATGGGCTGATGACCGAGGAGATCAACTTCTCTTACGATGGGGGGCTCTACGCGGAATTGGTTCGCGACCGCGCCGTGGGACATGGCTGGGGCGCGCTGCAACACTGGACGCTGGTGGAGCGCGGGAGCTCCGCGGCCAAGGTTGCAGTGGATGAGACGACCGGCCCCAGCGCCGCGCTGCCGCGCAGCTTGAAGGTGAGCGTGACCTCGGCTACGGCAGCTGCCCCGGCCGGCATCCAGAACGACGGCTACTGGGGCATTGCCGTGCGGCCGCGGACGACCTATAGCGGCTCGTTCTACGCAAAAACCGACAGCAATGGGATTCCGGTCACAGTCAGCCTGGTCAACGATGAGACGGGCGCGGTTGCGGCCAGCGCCACCGTGACCCGGCTGTCCGGCGATTGGAGGCCATTCACCTTTACGCTAAAGACCGAAGAAGTTCCCGTTTCGGCGAATAACCACCTGATTCTGACCATTCCGCGGCCGGCGACGGTCTGGTTCGACCTGGTTTCGCTCTTTCCTCCCACTTTTCTTGACCGCCCGCACGGCAACCGCATCGACCTGATGGAGAAGCTGGCGGCCATGCATCCCAAGTTCCTGCGCCTGCCGGGCGGCAACTACCTGGAGGGCGATCACATCGCGGAGCGCTTCGAGTGGAAAAGGACCATCGGCCCCTGGGTTGACCGGCCCACGCATCCCAGCCCGTGGCATTACCGCTCGTCGGACGGCATGGGGCTGCTGGAGTTTCTGGAGTGGTGCGA
>JBEKCX010000231.1:0-4940 GCA_050014655.1 Occallatibacter sp.
ACCGCTCCCGAGGCCGCGGTCGAGAACATGCGCGCCGTGCTCGCCCTGGGCGGCCGCATCGTCGTCGGCACCACCGGCTGGTACGCCCACCTGGATGAGATGAGGTCCAAGGCGCAAAAGAGCGGCGCGCTCCTCTACGGCACCAACTTCTCCATCGGCGTGCAGAAGCTCTTCCGCCTCACCGCCGAACTGGCCAGGCTCGAAGGCTACACGTTCTCGATCAGCGAGACCCACCACGTCTCCAAGCTCGACGCCCCCTCCGGCACCGCCATCACCTTGCGGCAGATCGTGGAATCTGCCCAGCCCGGAGCCGACATCGAGATCACTTCGCACCGCGTGGGCGACGCCAAGGGCGAGCACACCGTTACCGCCGCCGGCCCCGATGACACCATCGAGTTGCGCCACAACATCCTCAGCCGCCGCGGCCTGGCCCTGGGCGCCGTGCGCGCCGCCGAGTGGCTGGCAGGCAAATCCGGCGCATACGACTTCCGCGAGATCTTCGACCATCTGTGAAACTGATTCGACCGAAGCCCGATCTGGAGCATTATCTGGCCAGATAGTCAGATCGATCGGGAGCGTGAATGCTGATGCCGGCCCCTTTGAAAGCAAGCACAAAGCGCGCGAGTGGACCTTCTTTGGGCGCTGCCGGCAGGGAGCGAATGCTAGCATCGTGAATGGAAAGATACGTTCATCATGCCCGATTCCGCTCCCGCCACAGCTAGAACTCCGCGCGTCCGATTTGCCCCCTCGCCCACAGGCTTCCTGCATGTGGGCAGCGCTCGCACCTTTATCTTCAATTGGCTCTATGCCCGCCACAATCACGGCACAATGGTGCTGCGCCTGGACGACACCGATGTCGAGCGCAACACCGAGGCCAGCGTCCAGTCCATCTTTGAGGGGCTGCGCTGGCTGGGTCTCGATTGGGACGAAGAGTACAGGCAGTCCGAACGCCTCGCCCTGCACCGCCGCCAGGCCGAAGCCATCTTCGCCAAGGGCCTTGCCTATCGCGACTTCACCCCCGCCCACTCCGGAGATAGCGATCAGTCCTCCGCGCAGGGCGCCTGGCTCTCGAACCCCGGCATGCGCGAGTTATCGAGAGAAGAGTCCGACCGCCGAGCCGCCGCCGGCGAGCCATTCGCCCTGCGCTTTCGCGTCCCGCGCGGAGAGGGCCGGACTTTGCGCTTTACAGATGCCGTCTACGGCGAACAGTCCAAGCTCGCCGATGAGGTCGAAGACTTCGCTCTGCTGCGGTCTGACGGTCTGCCAACGTACCACCTGGCCTCCTGCGCCGACGACGCCGATCTCGGCATCAGCCACATCATCCGCGGCCAGGATCACCTCACCAACACCTTCAAGCACCTGCTGATCTTCGAGGCCCTCGGCGTCCAGCCGCCCCGGTTCGCCCATCTTCCCCTGCTCGTCGCCCCGGATGGCGCCAAGCTCTCCAAGCGCAAGCACGGCCCCGTCGTCAGCGTCACCACCTATCGCGATGCCGGCTTCCTCCCCCAGGCTTTCGTCAACTTTCTCTGCCTCCTCGGCTGGTCGCCCAAGGACGACCGCGAGTTTCTCACCCTCGACGAGCTCACCGCCGCCTTCACTCTCGAGGGCGTCAACCGCGCCAACGCCGTCGTCAACTTCAGCGAGGAAGACCCGTTTGATCCGAAAGCCGTCTGGCTCAACGCCGAGCACATCCGCGCCCTGCCCGTCGACGAGCTCAGCCCCCAGCTCCAGCCCTTCTTCGCGGCTGCCGGCCTGGCGGCGACGCCCGAAAAGCTCCTCGCCGTCACCCCGCTTATTCGCGAGCGCATCAAGCTCCTGCGCGACGCCCCCTCCGCCGCCGACTTCTTCTTCCTCCCCCAGCTTGCTCCCTACGACCCGGCCGAGCTGATCCCCCAAAAAGGCGATGCCGCCCTCGCCCGCCGCGTCCTCCAGCACGCGCTCGAAGTTCTGCCCGTCGTCAACTTCGACCACGACTCCCTCGACCATGCACTGCGTGCGGCAGCCTCTCGGTTAGGTGTAAAGGCTGGGATAATGTTCCAGCCCATCCGCGTAGCCGTCTGCGGACGCAAAAACGCGCCGCCGCTCTTTGCAACCATGGCCGTCCTCGGCCGCGACACGTGCCTGGCCCGCATTCGCCAGGCCGTAGCCAGCCTGCCATCGCTCAGTTGAGCACTGTTCCATCCGTACTTTCGGGTACTGGGAATTACAGATTCATCTGGGTAGGTGGCCCACCGTGTTCCGCCCATAAAAAACGGGTGGGAGACCTCGAACCCCGACCGTCCGTCTCCCGTTCCCTTGCAGGCGATCATTGCTTGCAAGGGTGGTGAGAGTCGCTTGTAGCGTTGCGCGGTCCGCGCCGTGCTCCACGGTGATCGCAACGCGGCCCGGAAACTCGATGTGAATTGCGCCCGATGGAACTGATGACTCTTGGCTCATGGTCGGCTGCCGCTCAATCCCAAGACCAAGCTCAGCGTCTACAACGGCGAGTTCGTGATTCAGGTGCGCATCGTGGCCGCGGCCGGCGATCACCTAGTCGAGGCCAGGCTGCGCTTCCAGGCCTGCGACAAGAATCAATGCTTACCACCGAAGACGATTCCCGTGGCGATCGATGTGATTGGGAAGTAGGAGCCCATATCCCAAGTTCCAGAATCGGGACCTGGGGCACCCGGCAGCTACTCTCTACCGCGAGCTCGACCCTTCTGAAAGCGGTCCAAGAAGAAAACGTCGAGCGCCCACATATCTCTCGCTTGCGTGGCCTCGGAAAACCGCTGCATGAGCCTTGCGTAAGCCTAATCTTTGTCAGTCTTCCTCAGGCCTCTCGGCATTTCGTAACCGTATTCCTCGCTTAATACATCGTGAACTCGGGAGTTATACACGGGCCAGCGCCTTCTGTCATGTACAGTAAGCAGTTTCGTTATGACGTTTATGTCAATCCCTCGGACCTTTGCGCTCCCTGCCAGAACGCTTTGTAAACGAGTACGAATATCTTTGGAATCGTCTATTAGTAGGCCAAATGCGGCCCCGACGCGCGGCATCCTCTTGATGATTGTTTTCCGAAAGAGATTAAGCGCCGCCAGATTGCCGAACTCCCTGATCTTCAGAAATTCTTGCCATTGGTCGTACCTGAAATCGAACTGCGGATATTGCAAACACTCACGGATTTTCCGAGCCGCCTCGCTTCGCCTTTCCCAGCGATCATTGAATCCCGGCTGCGCGAAGAGATTCTTGGCATCTTCAACGGCTTGCTGCCAGTGCCTTAAACTTGCCTTCCCCTTTGTCTCGATGACCTGGTTCAATTGCTCCAGATCTTTGGATTGTGCCTGTTCCAGTTTGCCGTTTCGACTCCGGTATTTCTTGTAAAGCGGTGAATACCAACGGATTGTCGCCTCGTCCAACGGTTTTGCAGATTTCTCGCAGACGTCTTCGAACCACCTCTCCAGGTTGCAGATAGCAGACTGGTCCTCTGTGAACAGGCTGCATTCTGTGTTGTCGCGCAGACCACCGGCGGAAAGGTTCCCCGAGCCTACAATAGCGAAGTCTTTTCCGTCACCAGCCTTGACTATCAACACCTTCGGATGGAACGTCCATTTTGTACGACTACTCTTGGATACGACTTTGCAGGTGAATTTCTCAGATTGATATGACTCCTTTAGCCAACGCTCCAGAAGTGGCGGCTCAGTTTGAAAAAAGTGAAGGCCAGCCACGATCTGAACTTGACCACTACAGCCGAGCACCGCGTCTCTAATCAACTTCCATCCGCTCATGTGAGCAAAGGCCGTCGCAATCTTGATGCCCTGGCTGTCTGAGAGTTTCTTGGATAAATCAAAGTCCGCCGGCAGGCCGATCACGGCTGCGAGACCATCTGCAAAGAGGCAGGGAAGCGGAATCAAACCACTACCGTCCCTCTCTGTGCGCTTTGTCCGATTCACTCTTTTTTCTCCTCTTTTCTGAACACGATCTGTTTATATGGATCTGAGCCCCTCAATCCCTGCGGGGACCGTCGTTCTGCAGGTAGGTCTTTACGCTCCGGCCTTCTTCTCAATCTTGGCCCAGGAGTCTTTCAGCGGGAGGGTGCGGTTGAAGACCAGATTAGCGGGGGTCGAGTCGGGATCTAGGCAGAAGTAGCCGACGCGCTCGAACTGGAAGCGGTCTTCAAGTTTGGCATTGGCGAGAGAAGGCTCCAGCCTGGCGCCGGTGACGATCTCCAGCGAGTTGGGGTTGAGATTGTCGAGGACGTCTTGACCTTCAGCGAGGTCGTAGGGGTCGGGCTTAGCGAAGAGCTTGTCGTAGAGGCGGATTTCAGCGGAGATGGCGTGGGCGGCCGAGACCCAGTGCATGGTGGACTTGACCTTGCGGCCGTCGGGCGAGTTACCGCCGCGACTGGCCGGATCGTAAGTGCAGTGCACCTCGACGAGACTGCCGTCGGCGGACTTGTGGACGGACTGTGCGGTGATGAAGTAGGCGTTGCGCAGGCGGACCTCCTTGCCGGGCGAGAGGCGGTAGTACTTGGGCGGAGGAACTTCGCGGAAGTCGTCCTGCTCGATGTAGAGCTCGCGGGAGAAGGGCACCTGGCGCGTGCCGGCCGAAGGGTCTTCGGGGTTGTTTGCGACCTCGACCAGCTCCGACTGGCCTTCGGGGTAGTTGTCGATGACCAGCTTGACGGGGCGCAGAACGGCCATGGCGCGGCGAGCGCGGCGGTTGAGGTCGTCGCGCTGGAAGTGCTCCAGCATCTCGACGTCGGTGCTGCCATTGGTGCGCGAGACTCCGGCGGCGGCGACGAAGGTGCGGATAGCTTCGGGGGTAAAGCCGCGGCGGCGGAGGCCGCAGAGCGTGGGCATGCGGGGATCGTCCCAGGCGCTGACGCGCTTCTCCTGCACGAGTTGCAGCAGCTTGCGTTTGCTGAGCATGGTGTAAGTGATGTTGAGGCGGTCGAATTCGGT
>JBEKCX010000232.1:0-4924 GCA_050014655.1 Occallatibacter sp.
ACCGAGCCTTGGGCGTGATGCGGCAGGGTCCCATGTGGCACAGGCGGCAACAAACGCCGTCGGTGCCGAACTTGCATTGCGGATGCTGCAACTGAAAGCGGTCGAACACCGTGCTCACCTCGGCCGTAATCGCAATCTGAACCATATCGACAGTTGCCGGATCGCTGGAGACCGGTTGCCCCGGCGTTCTTTGGCTGGAAGTGGGCATTCAGCACTTCTCCTCTTGGGCTGCAAACATCCTGGAAAGTAAATCGTTCATGGCTATACGCGCCGGCGATTGCGGTGGAATCCTGGAAACCGGCTCGCCGTCCGCATCGAGAGCGGCGACGTCCTGGTCCAGTGGAATGCAGGCAAGCAATGTCAGTCCCGTAGCCTCGACGGCCAGAGCAATCGATTCAGACAGAGATCCGTCGGGCACGTGGTTGACGATCAGCCCGCGCTGTTTCGTGGGCAAGGCGACTTCATCGGCCAGCGCCGAGATACGGCCCGCAGTGCGGATGCCGCGCACGGTACAGTCAGAAACAATGAGCAGCCAGTCGACGGAGAGCAGGGTGCGGCGGGAGATATGCTCCAATCCGGCTTCGCTGTCGATCACGATGTTCCGGTAGTTGCGCGCCAGCCGGTCCAACACATCGCGCAGCACGTTATTTGCAAAGCAGTAGCAGCCCTGGCCTTCAGGGCGGCCCATCACGATAAGGTCGTAGCCCTTCTCTTCCACCACGGCTGCCTGAACGCGCAAATCCAGAAACTCCTGCTTGGCGATACCCTTCAGCGCCTGCGCTTCCTTGCGGGCGCCTTCGCGAATCCCGCCCACGGTTGCGTTGTAGGCAATGCCGAGCGCTTCGTTCAGGTTGGCGTTGGAGTCGGCATCCACGGCGAGAACCGGCAGCTCACCGTGCTCCGCGAGCCAGCCCAGAGCGAGGGCCGACAACGTGGTCTTTCCAACCCCGCCCTTTCCCGCCATTGCCAATATCATCTTTGCCCACCTTCGGGAATGGACGTGTGACCAGGAGATCCGGCTGCGCGCTCGGGCCGCGATTGGGTCACGCACTCACCGCCTATTCTCCTGACTCCAGCTATCCACGAGCGCCGCAGCTCCGATCTTCTCGCGCAATTTCGCGCTGGTTTCGCACAGCGTGGTGAAAACCAACTCGGCGTCGGCGACCGGCAGCGATCCCGCGCCGCACGACGGCGTAATGAAGGACTGACGCCAGATCGACTCCGCATCCAACCCGGTGGCCCGTGCCAGCTTCTCCGCCAGCTCTAAAAACTTGGCGGTTAGCGAGTCGGCTGTTTGGGCGTGGATCTTGGCGCTGTTGGTGGGGACAATTCCGAAAGCCAATAACCTGCCTTCTTTCAGGTAGCCCCTGAAGGCCTCCGAATAGAGCAGAATCGTATCGCCATAATCGAAGGCGTCGAAGTTCAGAATGTCCACGCCAGCATCCATCAGGATCGGCCACTCGGTATTGCCGCAGCAATGAACCCCGGCCAGCGCCCCTTCGGCGTGTATCGTCTCGATCATTTCTCCCAGTTTGGTGACGATGTCGTCGCGGGTCACGCTGACATACATAGAGGAGCCGAAGGCCGACAGAATCGGCTCGTCAACGAAGCAGATCACTTGCTGCGCGAACGGCTGGAACTTGCGAATCTGCCAGCGGCATTTCATGGCCAGCGCTTTCACGATGACATCCACGAACTCGGCGTTGTAGTAGATGGCCCGCTTATTCTGGTCGACGATGCTCAGGCCGAAGCTTA
The DNA here is from genome assembly GCA_050014655.1 of Occallatibacter sp. Taxonomy (GTDB): domain Bacteria; phylum Acidobacteriota; class Terriglobia; order Terriglobales; family Acidobacteriaceae; genus Telmatobacter. Next base: position 1,756 of record JBEKCX010000232.1, read on the forward strand.
GCGGGCCGGTGGTCTGCACCTTCACGAATGGCCGCGTGCCCCCGGCGGCTTCGAGGGCCGACTCCAAGGCATAAATGCCCTGCGAGAAGGCGGGAGTTATGCGCAAGGCCTCAATATCCTCCGCGCAGTATCTCTCGTAGAACTCCGCCAGGTCCGCGCTGGTGTCGCCGGTGGTGTCGATGTACATGCGGCCCTTCTCGCCATCCAGAACCACGCGGGGAATGCCCTCGCTGTACTGCGCCTCCATCTGTTCATTAAGACCGTTGGCCGGCAACTGCGGCCAAGCCGGCGCGTTGGGAGTATTCTCCAAAACGACTTTGACAGCCTGCCCGGGATCTTTGTGGGGCAGGCTGCCGATTGCGGTGGCCAGGCAGCAGGGCTGGAAGTTCATAACACGCTCTCCTTCCCGGTGCAGAACGACTGCAACGTCTTCTGCAGCGATCGAAACGGGTCGAGTAACTCAGGATATCCGAGGTCGGCCAGCGCCACACCCTGCCGGTCGGCCCTGGCGATGCGCGCATCGAGGGGAATCGTGCCGAGCAGGTGCTCCAATCCGAACTCGGAGGCGATCCAGTAGCTGTCTTCCTGGGGATCGGCGGCCTTGTTCAGCACCACACCGAAGCGGCTGATGCCGAGATCTGCGGACATCCGGCGAACACGCCGCGCAGTATCCACGCTGCGCTGGCCGGGCTCGACCACCACCATCATCAGGTCCACACCCATGGCCGTGCCTCGCCCCAGGTGCTCGATGCCCGCCTCCATGTCCAGGATCACCACGTCACCCCTGCGCAACACCAAGTGCGATACCAGGCTTCTAAGCAGGATACTCTCCGGACAGGCGCAACCTCCAGCGGCATGTTCGACCGCGCCCAGCACCAGGAGGTCGACTCCTTTGTAGTGAACCGCGTATCTTCCGGCAATGTCGGATACTTCGGGGTTGATCTTGAACATCTGCCCGAACTGCCGCACTTTGGCCCCGGTGCGCTCTTCGATCAGCTTACGTTCGGTGGAGATGGTGCGAATCTGCGAACGAAGGGAGGAGGGTACTCCGATGGCAGAGGCCAGGTTCGCGTCCGGGTCTGCATCGACCGCCAATACCCGCCTTCCGTCCGCCGCATACAATCTGGCCAGGGTTCCCGCCACGGTGGACTTTCCCACTCCGCCTTTTCCCGATATCGCGATCTTCATAGTTCGCGCCTCGACCGAGCGGTTCGTCTCACCTGCTCTTCCCGTTTGTGCGAGATAAAGAAGCCGACAAGTTGTGCGTTTCGTTCCGCTTGCATCAGTTGCTGCGCCAGGACGCGCGTCGCGCGGCTGTGCGGACTTTCTGACGCGTTAAGCCGCGCGAACGACGTAGAGGATCCCCTCATTTACTTCATATGATAATGCTTGTGAGGCCGCACTGAGGGGGCGCCTTGTAGGTTGCGGACGATCGGAATGCCGTGGTTCGACGAAGACTATCCTCTGTGGTGGCGGGCGGAGGCCAAAGTATTTCAACTCCGGGGCTGTAGGCAAACCGGAATCAGTTCATCCATGCCATTCATGGATTAGTCCCTGCAAGGCCTTCTGCATGTGCTTGAGGTCGAGCGAATCAAAAGAAATGTGGACTGACCCCGCAAAATGAGACAGGAATCTTTGCGACACTTGGCAGGGAGAGGAGCTGCAAGCGGCAAAGAAGCGAGTTGGGAAATACCCCCTATCGTTCCGGCAGATGGCGATTGAGCGGATGAAGGACTGTCCCAGCGTGTCTGCGCCGGCGGAGGTGTTGGGCATCGACCGCAGCAATTTGTATCAATGGCCGCGGCAGCTTGAGCATTCAGGTGAGTCCAGCGCCAGGGTCACGTCTCCGGTACGGGAGCTCCGCAAACAGGTGCACGATCTGAAACGGGTGAGCGTTGTCGCTCCTGCCGGTGGATGGCTCACGCGGAACAGGGCCATCAGCGCACCTGTTGCCGATAAGGACAGCGCAGCGGCCAGGACTCTGGGGCCATGGACGCCGGGGTGCATACCAAAGGGCGGGCTGGAAGCCACGGCAAGGACAAACGCGCCGTAACCGCAGACGAGACCGATCGCGTGGCCCAGAATGGTATTGCGCGTGCTGGAGGCTTCGGCCAGCGGCGAAAGGAAGAACAGATACGCAGTTGGACCGAGCGATGGGAAGACAAAGGGGCTGTCCGTTACAAGGGCGAGCAATGCGAGCAGTCCGATGGTGATGAAGCCGTTGATGCAAACATAGACGGCCCAGACTACGCGTGCCGGATAATGCTTCAAGAGCCACTCCAGCCGCATGTGTGCAAGCAACAGAGGGGCTTTCTCGACGGGGCCATGCGTTCCATTCGTGAGCTTGTGCCGGTCCATGGAAGTCTTCAGATATTCGGCAGCAGATCGAAGTATTCATCGTCTTGGTTCTTGCCGCCCTCACCCAGGCCAACGGACTTCTCCGACTCGATGAATTCAATCCGCTCAATCCACTTCACCATCTTGTAGCCGAGCTGATTCTCGACCCGCAGCCGCACCGGGGCTCCATAGACCTCTGTAAGGGGTTTCCCATTCATCTCGGTAGCCAGCAGGCATTCCGCCTTGAGTACGTTGTCGATGGTCTGCGTGTCGTAGTACTCGCCGCCGTAGAGCGACCCGCCAAAGGAGAAGAACGCGACGACCTTGGCATTGGCCTTCGGCCGCACGAGTTGGACAAGAGACTTCATGGGAAGCCCGCCCCATTTGGCGATGCCAGTCCAGCCCTGAATGCAATGATGCATGGTTATGTTCTCGGTCGTGCCCAGCCTCTCGATCTCCGCGAGAGAAAGCTCGACTGGATTCTCGACAAGTCCGCCTACTTTCAGCTTGAAATGCCGGAACCCTTCCTTTGCCAATTGCCTCCAGTCCTCGCGTACCGGGATCTTTCCGCTCGGCCAGAAATACGGAGAGATGTCCTTTTCTGAGTAATTCTCGTTCGGCGGAAGACGGTTAAGCGTAGTAAGCATCAGAGGATAGGTGATGGACTTCTGCGCGTGCTGTAGAAGGCGAGGGTAAGACCAGGAGACGTAGTGTGCCACAACCCACGAAAGAACAACCACGCCGATTCCGACAAAGCCCAGGATTGCTCCCCGGCGACTCATGTCGTCGGTGCCCATGACAATATGATTCATGTTGCGCACGAAGCCCGTCA
>JBEKCX010000233.1:0-4923 GCA_050014655.1 Occallatibacter sp.
GACGACACATGCCACCAGCGGCGGGTCGAACTCAACCATCATGTGCCAGGACAGCGTCATGACGTTGGCCCGGCCCTTGCGGGCGGTGGTCAGCAGGACCACAGGACCCGGCTCGAGCAACCGGTAAACCTCGGAGAGAGGCAGATTCCTCATGGCCGCGGTGCTTCCCACTGGCCGGAGGCGGCCGAGTTGAAGATGGCTTCGATGACGGCCATATTCCCGATAGCGTCTTCGACGGGAACGGGGACTTCGGCGCCCTCCAGAACGGCCTTGGAAAAGGCGTCTCCCTGCAGGGTGTACTGATCGCAGACCGGAAAGGTCTCGGTGACGATGCCGCCGCCGAAGAGATCGCCGCTGTCGTCGATGAATAAGCGGGTGGGGCGGTCGGGGGGCGCGTTGCAGGGGATTTCGATCTCGATGCGCCCGCGCCTGCCCAAAAAGTGGATGCGCTGGTAGGGAATCAACTGCGTGCTGCAAGTGAAGATGGACTGGCCGCTGGAGAAATCGAGAATTGCGGAGGTGAGGCGGTCGGTGCGCATCTGGGGATCGCGGTCGATGCAGGCGACGACGCGCGTGGGCTCCTGCGCGAAGGCGTAGCGGGAGGCGTGGATGAGGTAGCAGCCGATGTCCATGAGGGCGCCGCCGCCGCACTCGACGCGGTTGCGGATGTTGGCCGGATCGATGTTGAGGTAGCTGAAGAAGCCGGCGATGGAGCGCACCTCTCCGATGCGTCGCTGGTCGAGAAGTTCGCGGAGGCGCAGCCATTGGGGGTGACAGTTGACCATGAAGGCTTCACCGATCTTGACTCCGGTGCGGGCGCGCACGGCGAGGAGAGTCCGGGCTTCCGCAACGGTGAGGCTGAGAGGCTTCTCGCAGAGAACGTGCTTGCCGGCCTCGGCCGCTTTGATGGTCCAGAGGACGTGAAGCTGATTGGGAAGAGGATTGTAGACGGCGTCGATATTGGGGTCGGCAAGAAGCTCTTCGTACGAGCCGTAGGCCGTGGGAATGCCAAGAGCGGTTGCCGCCTCCCGAGCCTTGACGAGATCGCGGGATGCGATGGCGGCCACGCGGGTGTGCTGGCCCTGCTGCATGGCAGGGATGACTTTCTTGAGGCCGATATTGGCGGTGCTGAGCACTCCCCAGCGGAGCTTATTGGTCATAGTGGGAATGATAAAGGCAGACATGCCCGCCTGTGCGCGGAACGGCGTGAAAAGGTCAGTCGCGCCCGGTCTGGAATGGCGAATGGGCGCCAGCAGCTTCAGGGCAACAATTTCCGCAGCCATTCAGGAATGGGATCACGCAGGTCGATCTTCCGCCCGTTCTCCCTTGTCGCCACCAAGCGGTATCCCCGGTCAAGGTCGCTATGGTCATAGACCCACACGTTTGAGAGTTCGACCAGCGCTTGCCTCAAGTTGTTCATGGTGCGAGGAAACCGCTCGATCAACTTATCGGGCGGAACATCGTGGCCTCCTCTTGAAACGCGCATCGCCACACGTTCATCGGAGATTTCCGGCCCGGCTATGCCGATGAAAACCAGGAGAACAGTGTATCCGGCCTTTTCGGTCTCCCGCAGGAACTTCAGCTTGTCCCCCACGGGGTCGGATAAAACCGTCTCAAAGATAAAGCTCTCGCGCGCCCCCACCAATTCCCGCCGGAAAGCATCGGCCTTTTTCGCTGCTTCATAGGGGCCCATTCCCAGCAAGAGCGCCAAAACATCGGCGTTGACAAAATACAGGCCGGAATCCGCCAAGTGAGCATCGAAGAAAGTGCTTTTCCCAGCTCCATTCGGCCCCGCGAGAGCAACCACGATCGGACGCCGGTCGAGCAGCGATTTCAGGCCCACGCTTTCCTTTCCTTTCGCGGGGGCGCAGGCTGCTCTTCGATCAGAACGGAGACCGATCTCACCCTGAGCTGCTTCTTTGCTTCTTGTATCTTAATCCGGGCATCAAACTGGATTGGCAAGCCAGCGCCAGGCTCAACGGCCACAAACAAGCGGTTCACAAAGCGGCCCACTGTCTCTGTACCGTCCTCATCTGTGCGAACCAACAATCCCGGCTGTCCGGAATACTGCTTGTAGTGTGGAAAGGGCTGACGCGCCAAAACATCCGCAACCCGCTTGCGGCCTTCTGGAGTATCGACAGCAGCCAGCGCCTCTGACAGCGGTCGTGCTCCTGCATTCCGGCGCAACGCCATCACCTGCCGGCCATTCAGCATCAGCTCAATAGACCGCCCCAACTTGGCCCAGAACTCGACCTGTCCGGCAATCGAGCGCTCCTGCGCCTCGCCTGCAATCCGGGCATCGAGCACCAGCGCATCCGAAAGTTTGACCGGCTGACTCATGCACCTACGGTAGCATAATGCTACCTTGCTTTCAATAGGAGGACGGCACCTGTGCCACCAGGCTCTTCAGCACGCGCACGTTCCGCTCCTCGTCGCCGGGCTGGTCCACCGGTGTTTCGGCGATGAAGGCGGCGTGGGCAAAGCGCGCATCGTTGAGCAGCCGCCGGAAGGGCTCGATGCCTATCGTTCCCTGGCCGATGTGCTCATGGCGGTCGAGCTTGGAGCCGCGCGCGGCCTTGGCGTCGTTGCAGTGCCAGACGCGCACCGTGTCGAAGCCCACCGTCGCGCCGGCCTGGCGCATGGTCTCCTCGTAGCCCTCGGCGCTCACCAGGTCGTAGCCGGCGACGTGGGTGTGGCATGTGTCCAGGCAGACGCCCACCGGTGCGGAGGGCTTGAGCCGCTCGACCAGCTCGGCCACCTGCTCGAAGCTGCCGCCCAGGGAAAACTCCGCCCCGGCGGTGTTCTCGATGAGGATGTGGAAGCCCGTCATCTGCCACGGCAGCCCGTCGATAGCGCGCGCGATCGAGTCCGCCGCCAGCTTGAGGCCTTCATCGCGGGTCAGCCCCTTCCACGAGCCCGGATGGAGCACCAGGTACTCGGCGCCCAGGGCCAGCGCCCGCTCGATCTCGCCGCGAAAGGCCGCCACGCTCTTTTCGCGCACCTCGTTTGACTGGCTGCACACGTTGACCAGATAGCTGGTGTGGATGACCAGCGGTCCCACGTCGAGCGCAGCCCGCAGCTCCTTCATGCGCGCGGCCTGTTTCGGGTCCACCTTGGGCGCGCGCCACATGCGCGGACTCGCGGAAAAGATCTGAAGGGTATTGGCGCCAATCTCCTGCGCCCGCTCGACGGCGTTGGACGCGCCGCCCGCCGTGCCCAGATGCACACCGATGCGCTTGACAGCGTTGACCATGCCACCAGTCTACCTGCAGCGGCGAACGGTTGCGGAGCAAAACCCGACGCGCGGCGGCGGCAATCGAAACTTGGCGCAAGGCGCAAGCAGGCGCACTGCGGTTGCGGCCGGGGCTGCGTCCTGCGGCATTTCCGCAAACGCCATAGCCCCGGCGGGAGTAATCTGGAGTCACCATGAGTCCAACCGCGCAGCAGCCCCAACTGAATGTCTCTCAAGCCTCCGACTTCCGCGAGTCCTACGCTAACAGCGTGCAGGTGCGCGTGAGCGTGTGGGACTTCCAGCTTGTCTTCGGCCTGGCCTCGAGCGCCAGCCCCGACCAAGTGAGCATCCGCAACCACCAAGCCATCTTTCTGAGCCCGCAGCAGGCCAAGGCCCTGTGGAATGTGCTGGGACAGAATCTGGCGCAGTATGAGCAGGCCTTCGGCGTGCTGAACCTGGAGCCGCAGAGCCACAACTTCCCGCAAGGGCCGGTGAATTGAATCGATCCGTTCTCAGGGAGGATTTTGCTGAGCCATTGTGGCCGAGCCGCGCCCGATCAAAATGTAAACTTGTTCTGAGATTTCATCGGTCCCTGGGAGTCATCGCTTGCGTTTGAGAATACCGATGCAGCCAAGGCTGGACGCGCCCCTGCCCAACTGGACGATCTTTCCGGTGGTCTTCACGGCGCTCTACCTGAGCCACTTCCCGCTGCTGCGATTGCCCTACTACTGGGACGAGGCGGGCTACTACATTCCCGCGGCGTGGGACTTCTTTCGCACCGGGTCGCTGATTCCGGTCTCGACGTTGACCAATGGCCATCCGCCGCTGCCCAGCATTTGCCTGGCGCTGTGGTGGAAGGTTTCCGGGTTCTCTCCGGAGATGACGCGGGAGGCCGTGCTGATGGTTGCGGCGCTGGGACTGCTGGCGGTTTGGCGGTTGGCAATGCGCCTGGCGGGGGTGGGCGCGGTCGCTTTCTGGACCGTGGCGCTGACCGGGCTTTATCCCATCTGGTTTGCGCAGAGTACGCTGGCCCATGCGGATATCTTCGCCGCGACCTGTACCTTGTGGGGGCTCGTCTACGCTCTTCCGGATTGCGACCGGAAGCCTTGGGCGGCCGCGCTGTGGTTTGCCGCCGCCGCGCTGTCGAAGGAGACGGCCATTGCCGTTCCGCTGACGCTGGCCGCGGTGAACCTGGCGGAGGGTTTTCGGGTTCCTCCGCCGCTGCGTTTCCGGTTGTGGCGCGAGGCGGCGTGGTGGTCGAGTAGCGTACTGCCGCTGGCCGGCTGGTACGCCTGGCTCTACGCGAAGACCGGCCTGCTGCTGGGGAATCGCGAGTTTCTGCGCTACAACGCGCAGGCCACGCTCGATCCACTGCGGATAGTGGCGGCCTTCAGCCATCGTGTGCTGCATCTGACCGCTCACATGAACCTGTTTGTTCCGGTGCTTTTGGCGGTTGCGGCCCTGCTGCTGGAGCCTCGGCTGGACGCCGGCGGCAAGGAGCGGGCGGCGATCGGCCTTCCGGTTCAGCGGCGGATTTATCTCTTGCTGCTGGCGAACGCGCTGCTTTTCAGCGTGCTGGGCGGCGCGCTGCTCACCCGTTATCTACTGCCCATGTATCCGCTGGTGCTGCTGATGGCTGTTTCGACCTTTTGTCGCCGGGTTCCGTACTGGCAGGGGTTGGCGGTCTTCTC
>JBEKCX010000234.1:0-4895 GCA_050014655.1 Occallatibacter sp.
GGCGCGCGCCGGAGGGGAGCTGGAAGACGGGGTTGACGGCCCGGCTGGCTGCGCTGGTGGAGGTGACGGACCGCGACAACGATCCGCTGGGGGAGGCGGAGAAAATGGAAGCCAGCGAAGCATAGAGAGCGCCGGCTGAAAACAGTGAGCCGGTTCCCGGATTCTCGTTGTCCCAAGCGGAATCCGGAGAGTCGGTGTTCATCGGGCGCAGTTGGAGCGTTCTGGGAGTGCCAGGCCGATTCTACATTTTTCAAGGGGGCCTGCCGCCAGCATCGGAGTCGTCGAGCATGCTCCGGCGACCGTCGCGATGTGATGTCCAACACCATCGGTTTTCGATGAAGGTGGTAAAAGATGGCAGAAAGACGTGGCGGCTCGGGCCATCGATGTGGCCAGGATTCCTCCCCGTCGAGAGGTCCGCTCATGCGAAGCATCTTCGATCTACGCCGTCTTCCGGTTTTTTTCGTTTGCATCTGTGCGCTGGCGTCTCCCGCCTGCGCCCCAGGCCAGTCCCCGGATCGCAAGCCGGCGGTTGTTCCGCATGTGGAAGAGCGCGTTGAACTGCTGAGTATTGTCTTCCGGCTGTCGGGCGATCCCGGATACAACATGAACACGCTTCCGGCGTACTCAGCCGACATCGACCGCTACTTTGCGCCGTACAAGGACCACCCCGCTGTGCGAATGGCGCAGGCCCTGCGCAACAGCAAAGGCGTGGGCTTCGACGCCGTCATGGCTATGGCGATCTCGCTGTCGCCGCCGCCGGAACTCAAGCCTCTCGTCGCCTTTACGCCGGAGGTCCCGGATGAACGCTGGGGCGTGGCAGACGTGGAGAGGTTCCTGCCGCTCCTGCGCGGTTTTTATCGCGACAGCAAGTTTGCGGAGTTCTACGCCGCGCATCAGACCATGTACCGGCTGGCGGAGACGCGCTTCGCAACCACTCTTGGGTCTGTCGATTTCGGCTGGTATCCGCGCTTCTACGGCAAGGCGCCCGACCTGACCTATCACCTGATCCTGGGCATGAACAACGGCGGCGGCAATTATGGCCCGCGCCTCGTACACCCGGACGGTAGCGCGGAGCTCTTTTCCATCATCGGCTGCTGGACGCATGACGATGCCGGCAACCCGACCTATCCGCCGGAGCAGGGCTATCTCTCCACGATCATCCACGAGTTCAACCACTCCTTTGTGAACCCGGCCGTGGCTGAGCACTGGAGCGACTTCTCCGGGGTTGAGAAGGTATACGCCCCGGTTGCGGAGCAGATGAAGCGAATGGCTTACGGCGAGGCGAAGACGATGGTGGATGAATCGCTGGTGCGCGCCGCGGTGATCGTCTACTTCCAGGATGCCGGCGAGGACAGCCATGAGAACCTGAAGCGCATCCGCGAGGAGCAGCGGAAAGGATTCTTTTGGATGGATGCGCTGGTCGATATGTTGAAACAGTACAAAGCGCAGCGCGCGCAATACCCGGTGTTCTCTTCGTATGTGCCTCAGGTCGCATTGTTCTACCGTAATCTTGCACCGCGAGCAGCCGCGGAGGCCCCGGCCTTCAGCGCCAAGTCCGCGCACGTGGTGAGCATGGCGCCGTTCGCCAACCATTCGCAGGACGTGGACGCCTCGGTCCAAACGATCGAGATTGTCGTGGACAAGCCGCTCGATTCGGGCGCGGGAACCTCCATCAACTATGGGCCGGGCGGCAGCGAGCATTTCCCCATCAAGGGTGTGCCGGCATTCGGAGATGGAGGGCTGCGGATTCTGCTGCCGGTGCAATTGAAACCGAACCAGGCATACAGTTTTGTGCTGACGCCCGCGGCGTTCGCTACGCCGGATTGCTATCCGCTCGAAAGCTACACGGCGGAGTTCAAGACAAAGTAGGTTCTGCTTAAGCGTCGTGTTCAACGCGTCGTGTTTGGAGTAGCCCGAGCGATCCCAGAGTTCCGGATCTTCATTGGCAAAGGAAGCCCGCCGTCCAGCCAAGCCTCCGCTTTGCTTTGGTTGCCAACCTTGGTATTCTTGCCGCACATGGAAATCGCGGCGATTCAGACCCACGGGCTTACGCGGCGCTTCGGCGCGCTGACTGCCGTGGACGATGTGACTTTCAGCGTGGCTCCGGGGCAGTTCTTCGGCTTTCTGGGGCCGAACGGGGCGGGCAAGTCCACCACCATCAAGATGCTGACCGGGCTGCTGGAGCCGAGCGCGGGGACTATGGAGATATTGGGCCGGCCGTTCTGGGCCGGGGCGCTGGAGTTGAAGCGGCAGATCGGCGTGGTGCCGGAGGGGATGGCGCTGCTGGGGCGGCTGACCGCGCCCGAGTACCTGCGCTTTGTGGGGCGCATGTACGGGCTCGATCGCGCAACCACCAACCGGCGCACGGAAGAGCTGCTTGACTTTATGCAACTGGCCGACGAGACGCGCAAGCTGGTGACCGACTTCTCGCATGGGATGCAGAAGAAGCTGGCCATGGCCGCGGCGGTGATTCACGGGCCCAAGGTGCTGTTTCTGGATGAGCCCTTCGAGGGCGTGGACGCGATTGCGGCGGGAATGCTGAAGGCCATGTTGCAGGGGATGATCAGCCGCGGGGCGACCATCTTCCTGACCACCCACGTGCTGGAGATTGTGGAGCGGCTGTGCAGCCACGTGGCCATCATCTCGAAGGGGCGGCTGGTGGCCAATGGGTCGATCGAGGAGCTGCGGGAGGGCGTGGCCAGCACCCTGCCCGGCGCTGAACAAGAGCAGCGGCTCACGCTGGAAGAGATCTTCCTGTCGATTGTGGGAGCGGGCGGGCAGCAGGAGCCGGCGCAGGAGCTGTCATGGCTGGCATGATGCGAATTCACAGTTCCTGGAACGAGTGTTGCGCTATCCCACCCTTGCGACAAGACTCCGCCGCAGCGGGTCGCAAGGATGGGGCACCCAGACATTCCGCGAATACAGAAACGAGGCGGGCGTGAGCGGACCGGGCGCAAATGGGCCGGGAGAGCCCGCGGCGGCGCGGGCCGACGGAGGAGTGCTGGGCGCGCAGGCGCGGGCGCAGTATGCGGCGCTGGCCAAGCTTCGCTGGGCTATCTTCAAGAACGGTCTGCGCTCCATAAAGGGCAAGTTCGAGGTTGGCGCGCGCGCCCTGGCCTACATCCTGTATGCCACTCTGGGACTCGGGATCGGCACGCTCGCGGGGTTCTTCGCATATGGCCTCGCTTCGGAAGGGAAATGGCTTTATCTGCCCTTGGTGTTTTGGGCGGTGTTCTTCCTCTGGCAGATGATTCCAATCATGATGGCCTCGTTCCAGGAGCAGTTCGATCTGGGCATTCTGTTGCGCTTTCCGGTGCGCTTCGGGTCCTATGTTTTGCTGTACCTGGTCTTCGGGCTGGTAGATTCCTCGACGATTCTGGGCGGGTTGTGCTGCGTAGGCATCTGGGTGGGAACGACAATAGCGCGGCCGGGGCTGTTTGCCTGGGCGGCGCTGGGATTGGCGGTCTTTGCGGGCTTCAACATCCTGCTGACCAGGGCCATCTTCGCGTGGATCGAACGCTGGCTTGCGCAGCGCAGGACGCGCGAGATTCTGGGCGCAGTCTTCATGGTGGCGATTTTGAGCCTGCAACTTCTGAATCCGGCGCTACACCGGAAAAACAGACTGCCCATCATTGCTAACCGGGACCAGGATATGGCGCAGGCCCGGGAGTTCCAGCGGTCGAAGGCGGAGTTCAAAGCCAGGTACGGGCCGTGGCTGACGACGGCCGATGAAGTGCAACAATGGCTGCCGCCGGGGCTGGCGGCGGGGGCGCTTGGCCGGGCCGCCCAACGGCGGGCGGGAGCGGCGCTGGGATCGTTGGCCGGGCTGGGACTGTACGTGCTGGCCGCCGGGGGAGTGCTGGCGGGGCGGCTCCGCGCCGAATATCGCGGAGAGAGCCTGGGCGTGGCGCCCAGCCGGAAGAAGGCAGCCCAGCGGCGCACCGGCGGATGGCTGCTGGATGGTTCTGGCCCCATTGCCGCGGTGATGGAGAAGGAACTGCGCACCCTACTGCGCAGCCTGCCTCTGCTCTATGCGGTGGGTACTCCCCTGCTGCTGGCCATTGTCTTTTCAGCAGCCTTCCTTAGAGGGGGCGGTCCCGCAGGGCACGTCTTCCCCATGGCTGTACCCATCGCCATGGTTTACTCGCTGCTGGGCTTTACGCAGTTGATCTATAACAACCTGGGCACCGAGGGGGCGGGAATTCAGGTGTACTTTCTTTCGCCCACACCCATCCGGACGGTGCTGCTGGCCAAGAACCTGTTTCTGTCCGCGCTGTTCCTGCTGGTGGCCTCGCTGGCCGGCGTTTTGTGTAGCCTGCGGGTGGGAGTTCCCGACGGCGCGATGGTGGCGGCTACGGGGGCGTGGCTGCTGTTTGCGCTGCCGTGCAATCTGGCTGCGGGGAACGTTTTCTCACTCACCATGCCCTACCGCATCGATCCGGGGCGGATTGCGCGCCGGCGCGGATCGCAGGCCAACGCCCTGCTCAGCCTGCTGGTGCAGTTAGCGGTGATCGGAGTGGGAGCGGGGGTTTTCAGCGTGTGCTGGTTTCTGGGCAACCTGTGGCTGGCCGTTCCGGTCTTCGTGGCGCTGGCCGTGGGCGCGGTCCTTGTCTGGATGCGCGTGCTCGGCCATGCGGACCGAATGGCCAACAGCCGCAGGGATGACCTGATGGCGGCGCTGATGAAGACGGAGTGAGAGAGGCAGGGAACAGGGATCAGGGAACAGGGCCGGTAGGGGGCTGCTTCCCAGTTATGGCCGGAAGGCGTTGAACCGCTGCTTGCCCACTCAACGCATCCCGCTGGCTGTGGGTTCACTGACCCCTGATCCCTGTTCCCTGTTCTTAAAACGGAATATCGTCGTCGGAGATTTCGGCCTGCTGGGCGAGGTCGTCCGG
>JBEKCX010000235.1:0-4874 GCA_050014655.1 Occallatibacter sp.
GTCATCAGGACGCTGTACTCGCGCGAGGCGGAGTAACGGATGAGACTGGGCATGGTTCGCGGGCACGTGGTTCTCAATCCGGCGGTAGCCGCGTATCGCGGCCAGACGCTGGTTGTGGTCGAGCCGGTCACCATGGAGAACCTGCGCGCCGGCAGTGGATTAGGCGGAGGCAAGGCTCTGGTAGCCATCGATGAGCTGGGAGCGGCGGACGGGCAGATGGTGGCGTTTACCGAAGGCCGCGAGGCGGCGAATCCATTCTGGCCCAAGCCCGTACCGGTGGATGCGTATTGCGCCCTGATCGTGGATTCGATCGACGTCCAGCCGCAAGAAGTTTCTTGAAGATTTGAGGTGTGGCAGTGAAGAACGAAGTGAAGAGCATCGATATTTCGGGTCAGAAGCTGTTGGCGATGCGCGATGCCCAGAGCGCCCTGGCGGCGGGAGCAAGCCGCGTACTTATCAGTGAGAACTGCGTCGTGACCCCTTCGGCGCGCGACTTTCTGGCCCAGCACAATATCGCTCTGGTCGCGAGCGGCAAGGCGAAGGCCGCCTCGAAGGAATCCGCCCCGGCGCAGGCTTCAGGCGCTTACGGCAGCGCCGGCGCGCCGCAAACTCGCAGCGCCGTGAATTCAAAGCTGTTCTATACGCCGGAGGCCGAAGCCATCAAGAAGGAGATTTGCGCCGCGGGCCGCAAGCTGTGGATGCGCCAGTTTGTGGACGGCAACGGCGGCAACATCTCTTACCGGATCGGCCCCAACGAGGTTATCTGCACGCCCACGCTGGTGAGCAAGTTCGACCTGACGCCCGAGGACATGAGCCTGGTCGATCTGGACGGGAATCAGATTGCCGGAACCAAGCCGCGCACCAGCGAGATTCTGTTGCACCTGGAGATCTTCAAAGCGGTGCCCGAGGCCAAGGCGTGCGTGCACTGCCACCCGCCTCATGCCACCGCCTACGCCATCACCGGCAAGGTTCCGCCCAACCTGGTCATCCCCGAGTTTGAAGTCTTCATCGGCAAGGTGGCGATCTCGCCCTACGAGACGCCGGGCACGGCTGAGTTTGCGCAAACCGTCCTGCCTTACGTCAAGACGCACAATACGGTGCTGCTGGCAAACCACGGAATCATCTGCTGGGCTGACACGGTGACCCACGCCGAGTGGTACGCCGAGGTGCTCGAGACCTACTGCTGGACCCTGATGCTGGCCGCGCAACTGGGCGTTCCCATCTCCTATATCTCCGAGCAGAAGGGCTCCGACCTGCTGGCCATCAAGAAGAAGCTGGGGCTGCCCGATATCCGCTTCGATACCTCAAGGATGAAGGAGTGCCAGCTCTCCGATCTGGAGATGCCGGGCTCGATCGCTCTCACTCCGCGCCCCTGCGACGGCAATCCCGGCAGGGCCCAGGAAACGGACCTCGAAGCTCTGGTGAAGTCGGTTACGGACGCGGTGATGGGAGCGCTCGACGGGAAGTGAACGAGGTGCGGTCATTCCGCCAGGGCGCGGCATTCATCGCCAACCGCGACGAACATTCAGGCATTTGTTCAAGGATGCTATTTTCACGATGAACCAGGTCGAGCGTCTCCGGTACATCCAGGATTCCCTCTCGCGGCAGGACTTCGTCGGCCTGGAAGATCTGCGCGCCGGGTTGGGCGTCTCCAGGGCGACCATCCGCCGCGATCTGATTCAGTTGGAGCGCAGCCGCACCATCCGCCGCGTCCACGGCGGCGCCATGTCCACTTCCTCGCGCGAGGAGGCGCTGGACTTCAGCCGGCTCTCCGTCAGTTGCCAGGAAGAGAAGATGCGCATCGGGCGAGCCGCGGCGGATCTGATTCAGGATGGACAAACCGTGATTCTGGGCGGCGGATCGACTGTGGCCGAAGTGGCCAGATGCCTTCTCTGCCGGCCCATTCAGATCATCACCAACTCGATTCCCGTAGCCCAGATCTTCTGGGAGTGCCGGCAAACCGAGGTCACTTTGACCGGCGGATACCTTTACCCGCGGCTCGGCATCCAGTTTGGCCCGATCTGCGAACGCATGCTGCACAGCGTCTCGGCCGACGTGGCCATCCTGGGCATCCGCAGCATTACCGCGGAGGGCCTGCGCGACACCAGCGCCCTGGTGGTGGAGTCGATCCGCGCCATGATGAAGTGCGCCGGGCGCGTAATCATCGTTGCCGACCACACCAAATTCGGCAGAAATGCCATGATCCACGTCGCCGATCTCGGCGAACTCGATCAGATCATCTCCGATCGCGACCTGGCGCCGGAACACCGGCAATGGCTGGACGAACGCGCCATCAGCTACCTGCTGGCGTAGAAGCGGCGGAAGAACTCTCTCTTATTGCCGGCTTCTATATAGCCTCCAAGAAACTTCTTTACACTCAGGCTTTTCATGCAGCATAATCGGGCAGCTTTGGAGCGCTCGCTCTTCCCCGGTTTCCCCTTTCCCCCCAGCGCGCGATCTCCGGGCAAATCAAGGAGGAAAGTAAACATGCGTAAGCTCAACCCCATACTGTTGGGATTGTCTCTCGCGGTCTGCGCCGGTTTGCCGGCCGCTGCACAGGACGCTTCACAAGCAACCGTCTCGACGCCCAAGTACCTGGAAATCACCGTGGAATACACCAAGCCAGGCAAGGGCGGCATGGCCCACGACAAGACGGAGAGCGCCTTCGTCCAGGCCATGACGAAGGCCAAGTTCCCCATCCACTACGTCGCCTTCAACTCGATGTCCGGCGCGGCGCGAGCCATCTATGTGTCGCATTTCGACTCCTTTGACGCCTGGCAAAAGGCCAACAAGGTCTTCGAGCAGCCGGCCGCCATGGCGGAGTTTGAGCGGATCAACGCGGCCGATGGCGAGCTGCTGGACAGCACCAAGCAGTTGATCTTCAGCTACGTACCCGACCTGAGCTACCATTCCAGGACACCCGGCCCGCAGATCCGCTATCTGGAAGCCCGCATTCTCCACGTTCACCCCGGCCACGGGAAGGAATTCGAGGATCTGGTGAAGATGTGGATCGCTGCCGCCGACAAAGCGGGCAGCAGCGATCATTGGGGCGCATACCGCATGGAGTACGGCGACCAGCTCGGCTCGTATGTCTTCCTCACCGCCGACAATTCCATGGCCGATATCGATCAGAGCATCGCGGAGGAGCCCAAATTCACCGCGGTCCTGACCGACGAGGATAGGAAGAAGATGCGCGAACTCCGCGCCGCGGCCATCGACACGGATCGTTACGAGCTGTACTCGGTGAACCCGGTCCAGAGCTATGTGAGCGAGGACTGGATCAAGGCCGACCCCAAGTATTGGAGGCCGAAGCCGGCCGCTGCCGCCGCCGCCAAGCCCGCCGATGCGGAGAAGAAAGCCACGCCGTAACCGACCCTGTTTTCGATCCATTGCGGCAAGTGCATGAGCGGCTCGGGCGATGCCTGAGCCGCTCGTCGCATGAACTCAGCTTCGAAGAAGGTGCCGGATCGATTCCTTTAGAATGACCTTGCGCGGTCTTGGGAGGAGCACGAACTCAGCGGCCCCGCGGAGTTGCCCCGCCGGCGCGACTTAAGAGGCTGCGGAGAAGGGCCTGCACTTGGCCGAAGTACCCGGAGGGTCTACCGCAGGGGCTGAAGCCCGCGTTGATTTTGCGGCACTTGCGGCACGACTGAAGTCGTGCCCTGACGCTTCTTGCAGCCCTGGATAGGTTTTTCCGCAGCCTGTTAAAGCACTCGCGATCCCCCATCGCCCCGCATCGACCTTCAGGAGACTCGAGATGGAAGCAGCAAGAGATCTCGTCCCCGGCGCGTTGCCGGAGCTGACCAGGGACGATCTCTGCCGCTATTCGCGGCACCTCATCCTGCCCGAGGTGGGCACGGAGGGCCAGCGCAAGCTGAAGGCCGCGCGCGTGCTCTTGGCCGGTGTGGGCGGACTGGGCTCGCCCTTGGCTCTTTACCTGACCGCGGCGGGCGTCGGGACCCTCGGCCTGGTGGACTTCGACGTGGTGGACGAGAGCAACCTGCAGCGCCAGATCCTGCACTCGACCAAAGACGTTGGCCGCGGGAAGCTCGATTCGGCCGCCGAGAAGCTCACCGCGCTCAACCCCTCGGTCAAGGTCGTCAAGCACGACGCCATGCTGACCAGCGCTAACGCCCTCGAAATTCTCAAGGACTACGAGATCGTGGCCGACGGCACCGATAACTTCCCCACGCGCTACCTGGTCAACGATGCCTGCGTTCTGCTCGGCAAGCCGAACGTCTACGGCTCGGTCTTCCGCTTTGAAGGCCAGGTGAGCGTCTTCGCCGCCGGGCAGGGGCCGTGTTATCGCTGCCTCTATCCCGAGCCGCCGCCGCCGGGCCTCGCGCCCAGTTGCGCCGAGGGCGGAGTCCTGGGCGTTCTTCCTGGACTGGTGGGAGTCATTCAGGCTGCCGAAGTCATCAAACTCATACTGGGCAAGGGCGAGGCGCTGATCGGCCGCCTGCTGCTGATCGACGCGCTCACCATGCGCTTCAGCGAACTTAAGTTGCGCAGGAATCCCGATTGCCCGGTCTGCGGCCTGAGTCCCACCGTGACCCAGCTCATCGACTACCAGCAGTTCTGCGGGCTTGCGCCCCAGACCCCTGAGGAGAAGAACTTGAAGAACGGAATCCCGCAGCTCACCGTGAAGGAACTCAAGCGGCGCATCGACGCCGGCGAAGACGCCTACATCCTCGACGTGCGCGAACCCTACGAGTACCGGATCGCCAACATCGGCGGCAAGCTCATCCCGCAGAACGAGGTGCCCAGCCGCCTGGCCGAGATCGACCGCGACCGCGAGGTCATCGTCCAATGCCGCTCGGGCTCGCGCAGCCAGCACGTTGCCGAGTTTCTCAAGCAGGCCGGTTTCCCCAGGG